>CAINHV010000414.1 GCA_903848965.1 uncultured Opitutia bacterium
GGGCGCCGCGGGCGCGCCCGCGACGTCTCGTCGGCTACACTTTAGCTCAAACAACTCCGGCCCGGAAATCTCACGGCAGACATGATAAGATCTAGCACGCTGTCGCAGCCGCTCAGAGTAGCGCCGGTCTCCGACCGGCGGCTCGCCAGTCGGAGACTGGCGCTACAGGCTGTGATCGTGGGCACGGACGGTGAAATTTCCGGGCTTACCCCATGACTACCCCCTCCCGAAAGAAATCCGCGCCAGCCCGGCCCGCGTTACCGCCCTCCCCCGCCCGCCGCCGGGTGTTGCTGGTGGATGATCATCCGTTCATGCGCGCCGGCCTGGCTCAGCTCATCGATCGCCAGCCGGACCTCACCGTTTGTTGCGAGGCAGGCAACCCCGCCGAAGCCCTCCAGGCTCTGGCAAAGGGCAAGCCGGATCTGGTCCTGACCGATTTGACCATGCCAGGCCGGAGCGGGCTCGAGTTCGTCAAGGACCTGCTGGCCACGGAATCCTCCCTCGCGATCCTCGTCGTCTCGATGCACGACGAGATCGTGTACGCCGAAAGGGCGATCCGCGCCGGAGCCCGCGGCTACATCATGAAGGAGGCGGGCGGCGAAGCCCTGCTTGGGGCGATTCGCCAGGTCCTGGGCGGCGCGGTCTACGTCAGCCCGCGGATGTCCGCCCGGATCATGGAAGGTCTGGCCGCCCGGCGGCCTCGAGGGTCGTCGTCGCCGATCGAAAAATTGAGCGACCGCGAGTTCGAGGTCTTCCAGCTCATCGGCCAGGGCAAGAGCACCCGCGACATCGCGGAACAGCTCCACCTGAGTCCGAAGACCGTCGATGTGCACCGCAGCCACATCAAGGAAAAGCTCGAGCTGAAGGACGCCACCTCGCTCATCCGTCACGCTGTCCGCTGGGTTGAGACCCAGCAGACTGGGTCGTAGATCGGTCGTGGGCGTGCACGAGGCACGCCCCTACAAAAGGGAAGTCGTCGGTAGGGGCGTGGCTCGTCCACGCCCGAATTGGAACTCCCCGCCGCCCGAACCAAAACGCCCCGCGCACCGAAGGCGAAGGCTCCCATCAACCGATCGGCAGCGGGCCTCCGCCCAACGTGCGCGGCCGCGCAAGGTCCCGGCGCAATCCCGCCCGGAAGTCGGGATGCGCAATCGAGGCCAGCGCCTCTGCCCGTTCCCGCAGGGTCCGGCCGTGCAGGTTGACAGCCCCGTACTCGGTCACGACCCAATGAACATGGCCGCGCGTCGTCACGACCCCGGCGCCCGCATCGAGTTGGGCCACAATCCGGGAAATCTTCCCGCCCGCGGCGGTCGAGGGCATTGCAATGATCGGTTTGCCGCCGGGCGAAATGGCGGCGGCGCGAATGAAGTCCATCTGCCCGCCGATGCCGGAATAGATCCGATGGCCGATCGAATCGGCGCACACCTGCCCGGTGAGATCGATCTGGATGGCAGAATTGATCGCCACGACCTTCGGGTTCTTGCGGATCAGCGCGGTGTCGTTCGTCCAGTCGCACGGGTGAAAGTCGACGAGCGGATTGTCGTGCACGAAATCGAAGAGGCGCCGCGTGCCATTGACGAAGCTCGTGACGATCCGTCCGGCGCCGACGACCTTCAACCGGTTCGTGATCGCGCCCGACTCGACGAGATCCACGACCCGATCGGAGAACATCTCCGTGTGAATCCCCAGATCCCGCTTGTGATGCAGCCGCGCCAGGACGGCGTCGGGGATGCCCCCGATTCCCATCTGTAGCGTCGAGCCATCCTCAATCAAGGCCGCCACCTGCTCGCCGATCTGCGCCTCCACCGCGGTCTCCGGCTTCCCCGGATGTTCGATCAGCGGCCGGTCGGTGGCCACGAAAGCATGCACGCGATCCATCGCCACCACGTTGTTTCCGTGGGTGCGGGGCATCTGCTCGTTGATCTCGGCGATGATGAACCGGGCGTTCTCCGCCGCCGACTTGGCGGCGTCGCACGAGGTACCGAGGGAGCAGAGTCCGTGCGCATCGGGTGGCGACAACTGCAGGATGGCGACGTCGAGCAGCACGGTGCCGTTGCGAAACAACGCGGGGATGTCTGAGAGAAACACCGGCACGAAGTCAGCGCGACCGTCCGCGACGGCCTGGCGCAGCGGCGCGCCGACGAAAAAAGAGATGGATCGGAACTCCGCCTCGCGACCCGGCGCCGCAAACGGGGCCGGGCCCGCCGTGTGCAAATGATAAAGCCGGACGCCGGTCAGGTCCGTGCGGGCACACAACGCCTCGATCAACGGCGCCGGTGTGGCGCAGGCTCCGTGGATGAAGATGCTCTGGCCATTGCCGACAATGGCAGCGGCATCGGCCGCCGAAACTGCGCGCGATTTCCAGGAAAAGGGCATGGGAGACTGCCGCCCACTCTGGCTGGGCGCCGCCCGCCGGGAAGCGTCGATTCTGTGCATCGGCTCGGAACCGTTGCGCATTTCTTGACGGCGGCGTGGGCGCGCACGAGGCGCGCCCCTACCA
>CAINHV010000415.1 GCA_903848965.1 uncultured Opitutia bacterium
CCCTGCGGCAGCGGCAAGAAGTTCAAGAACTGCCACGGCGCCTGATCGCCCGGCCGGCGCGTTCGCGACAGCCTGGCCCCGGTTCGTTCGCCTGCGCGGCCCCACCTCTCCATGTCCGACCCTCTCCCGGTTGATCCCTACGATCCCCAGCCGACGTTCGTGCAGCGGCACGCGGATCAGGTCGCGGCGGCGGTGGTGTTTGTCCTGACGGTCTTCCTGGCGGTGGCATCCTTCCCTCCGTATCACGCCCCCGAGTTTGCCTACACGATGCTCGCCCCCGGTGTGCTCTGGGCGTACCGGCGTCCGGCATTCAAGCTTTTCGCCGGCACCTTGCTCGCCGCGCAGATGGTGGCGTGGACGATCCTGCTCGGCTGGCTGCACCACGTGACGTGGGCGGGGCTCTTCCTGCTCGGACCCTTCGTTGGACTTTGGATCGGGGTCTGGTACCTGGCGGTGTGGTGGTTCATGCCGCGGCTGATCGGTCGTCCGCACCTGACGCGGATCCTGGCCATCGTGGGGCTGGCGGGTTTATGGGTCCTGATCGAGTGGACGCGGACCTGGCTGCTCGGCGGTTTCCCGTGGCTGCCGCTCGCGGCGAGCCAGTGGGAGCGGCCGACGATCCTGCAAGTGGCGGCCTACACCGGCGCGTACGGAGTGTCATTCGTACTCGTGATCATGAACCTGGGATTTGCCGCTTATGCGCACCGACTTTTCTGGGAAGGGGCGACCGGGTTCGCGAAGCGCAGCCAGGAATTCTTCTTCGCGCTCTTCCTGCTGCTGGCCTGCATCTGCATCCACTTCACGGAGGCGTTTCATCGTCCGCGATTTGTCACGCCGCTGGCGCGAGTCGCATTTGTCCAGCCGGACATTCCGCAGGAGCTGAAGTGGGATCCCTCGAAGCGCGCGGCGATCCTGAAGATCCTGGAGCAGGCTACGCTGGCGGCGGCGGCGGCCAAGCCGAATCTCATCCTCTGGCCCGAGGCCGTCACGCCCCTCGCGGTGCAGAGCGACGAAGCCCTGCGCGATTTTGTGGGCTCGCTCGCCCGTCAGGCTCAGGTGCCATTGCTGCTCGGCTCGATCGCGACCGAGCACCTGAACCAGCCCGACGAGAAGTGGCTCAACGGCGCCTTCGTCGTCCGGCCCGACACCGGCCTGGCGCCCGACTATTATGCGAAGCGGAAGCTCGTTCCGTTCGGCGAATACGTCCCGCTCCGTCCGCTGTTCGGCTGGTTGAAGAAATTCGTGCCCATCGGGGATGACTTCACGGCTGGCGAGGATTCGTCGCCGCTCCTGCTGCCGCTGCGCCCGGAGCCGCTGGTGGTCGGGCCGCTCATTTGTTACGAGGATGTGTTTCCGCAATTGGCGCGCCGCAGCGCGATCGCGGGCGCCAGCGTGCTGACGGTCCTGACCAACAACGCCTGGTTCGGCGAAGGTGGGGCGGCCTACCAGCATGCGGCGCATTCCGTCCTCCGTGCGGTCGAGACCCGGCGCCCGGTGCTCCGTTGCGGCAACGCCGGCTGGAGTGGCTGGATCGATGAATTTGGCGGCGTGCGGGCGACGCTGCTCGATGAGAACGACAGCATCTATTTCCGCGGCGCGCGCATCATCACCGTGACGCGGGACGCGCGCTGGATCGGCCGCGAGTCGTACTATGTCACCCACGGCGACTGGTTCGTATTGGTCTCGCTGATGCTGGCGCTGGCGGGTTGGGGCATTCTGAAGCTGGCCGGTCCGCCGAAGCCGGTGGTCACCGAGCCGGACGAGTCCGTCGCGTGAATACCGGCGGTGCCGCGGTTCGGGCGGAAGCGCCGCTGGGCCGGCGCCGGCTGTTGTTTCCCGAGTTCTGGCCGCCGGCAGTCCGGGCCGGCGTTGTGATCGCTGTGGCCCTCGGGCTGTTTTTCGGGGCGGTCCCGAGCCTGCCGTTTCTGGGCGGCGATGTGGCGGCGATCCGGGACGCGATGCAATCAGTTGGTCCGGGCTGGCCCGGGCCGCGACTGTTCTGGCAGGCGAAGCATGCGGCGCTCGGCTACGACGCGCGGATCTTTCACGCCAGCGGCCTGCTGCTGCACGGCGTGGCGGGGCTGCTGCTGTTCATGCTCCTCCGGCAAATGCAGACCGCGGGCGAAGCCGCGGCCAGGTCTGCCTTCCTCGTCACGGTGGGTGGGGCGTTGATCTGGATGTTGCATCCACGGCAGACCGAAGCGGTCGCAGGGCTGGCTTATCAAGGCAGCCTGTTGGGCGCCATCGGCCTGCTGCTGACGCTGCTCTGCTTCGCCCGGGGAGCGGAGCGCGGCCGTCCCAGCTGGATGGGTGGCGCGATGGGGGCGTGTATCCTTGGCATGGCGACGGACCCCGTGATGCTCGCGGCGCCGTTGTTGGTGCTGCTGTACGATCGCGCATTCATCGCGGGTTCTTGGACCGCAACCTGGCGGCAGCGCGGTCGCTGGCACGCCGCGCTCGGGGTGACGATGGTTGTCGGTATTTACTTCCTGGAGCGGAGCGGCGGAACCCCGGCGGGCTCGCTGAGTGCGCCGTTCCGGGCCGCGCCGTGGTATCTCATGCTGTCCGTCTGGCCGGCGCCGCTGGTGTTCGATCGCGGACCGGACTTCGCGCCGGGAGGCGGATTCGCGGCCGGTGTGATGACGATTCTCCTTCTGGTCGGAACGATCGTGGCCGTGATCCGCTGGCCGCGCGCGGGGTTCGTGGCGGTTTGGTTTTGGGCCACGCTGGCGGCGGGATCGCTCGTCAACATCGCCGGCGGCGAAAGTTTTTCCGAGCATCGCCTGTACCTGCCGTGGGCGGCGCTCGTCATGGCTCTCGTGGCCGGGGCCACGCGGCTCCGCCGTGTCGGGCTCGCGGGGCTGGCCGTGGCGGTGCTCGGCTTGGGCTGGGCGAGTCGCGAACGGATTTCCGTTTACGCAAGCAGCCTGGCGCTGTGGACCGACACCGTGACGAAGGCGCCCGGCAATCCGCGGGCTCACCTCGAACTCGGGCACGCGTTCGCGGCCGCCGGCCGACTCGACGAGGCGGTGGCGGCCTATGAGCACGCGATTCGGTTTTCACCCTCGACGGCGTCGGCCCATCTCGGTCTCGCCGGTGCGGTGTTGCAACTTGGTCGGACCGGCGAGGCGATGTCCGCCTACGAAGCCGCGTTGCGCCTCACGCCGGAGTCGGCCGCGATTCATCTCGATCTCGCAGCCGTGCAAATCCGCCTCGGCCGCGTGGCTGAGGCGACGGGACACTATCGCGAAGCCGCGCGGCTCGGCGTGAGCACCGCCGTCGGCAAGCGACACTATGGCCGGGCGCTCGCGGAGTCCGGCCGGATGGTGGAGGCGCTGGCGGAACTCGAGGCCTCCGCGAAGCTCGAGCCCGCGAACGCCCGCACGCACCTGGACCTCGGCATGGTGCTGTCCGCGCTCGGCCGCTCGATTGAGGGTCAGCGTCACTTCGTCGAGGCGGTGCAATGCGACCCCGACGACGCGGGGGCGCACTTCGCGCTCGGCGATGCGTTGCTCGAGGACCACCGGCCGGCGGAGGCGTTGTCGCACTACGAGGCGGCGCTGCGCCTGCAGCCCGAACGCGCGGCAGCGTTGCACGCGAGCATGGGCGACGCGCTGTCGCGACTCGGCCGTCCGGCGGAAGCGATTCGGAACTACGAAGCGGCGCTCCGCCTGAATCCGGACAACGAGCGGGCGCGGGAGAATCTCGCCCGCATCCGGGCCGCGGCGGAGCGACACGGCGGCCGCAAAAAATAGCCACCACTCGACACCCGGCATTCGGCATTCCCGCGGTCCGCTTTAGACTAGCGGAATGCGCCGCGGCTCACCTAGGGTTCCGGCATGTCCGCCCGCTATTCCCCGGCCGCCCTGATCCAATTTGCCACCGCCCTGCTGAACAAGGCGGGCCTCGAGGACGAGAAGTCCCGCGTGGTCGCCGACATTCTGGTCGAGGGCGATCTGATGGGACACACGACGCACGGTCTCGCCCTGCTCGGCGGTTATCTGGGCGAGTTGGAAACCGGCTCGATGACGAAGTCGGGTCAGCCGCGCGTGATCGCCGATTTTCCCGCGGCAATCAACTGGGACGGTCAGCGGCTGCCTGGACCGTGGCTCGCGGTCCGCGCGCTGGACCTCGCGACCGACCGGGCCAAGCAGCACGGCACGTGCACCGTCGTGATTCGACGGAGCCACCATATCGCGTGTCTCGCGGCGTTTCTACGGCCGGTCACCGAGCAGGGGATGATGGCGATTCTCACCTGCTCCGATCCGGCCGGGTCCAGTGTGTCGCCGCACGGCGGTCGCCAGCCGCTCTACACGCCGAATCCGTTTGCCGTCGCGTGGCCCACCAACGGCCATCCCGTGATCCTCGATGTCTCGATGTCGATTACGACGAATGGCCTGATCAAGCGGCTGTACACCGAGAAGAAGCGGATGCCGGGCAAGTGGCTACTCGATGCCAACGGCATTCCCACGGACGACCCGGGGGTGATGTTCAACGAGCCGACGGGAACCCTGCTTCCGATGGGTGGCGTCGATCACGGTCACAAGGGTTATGCGCTCGCGCTCTTCGTCGAGACGCTGACCAGCGCGCTGGGCGGGCACGGCCGGATTCACAAGAAGGAGGGCTGGGGTGCGAGTGTGTTCCTCCAAGTGATTAACCCGGCCTTCTTCGGCGGCCGCGATGAGTTTGTCGCGCTCACGTCCCACCTGGCCGACGCGTGTCGCGCCACGGCCCCGCGTCCTGGTTTTGATCACGTCCGCGTCCCCGGTGAAGCCGGCCTGCGCCGCCGTGACGAACAACTCAAGCAGGGCATAGAGTTGTACCCGAGCATCCTGCCGTCGCTCGAGTCGTGGTCGAAGAAACTGGGCGTGCCGCTGCCCGCGGCGCAGTGAGGCGGTTGGTTCGCCGTGGCATGGGTCTCCCGACCCATGAAGTGCATTCCGATTGAGTTTCACGGGTCGGGAGACCCGTGCCACTCGGAGATGCGGGCCACGCTGCTTTCTCGGCTGGAACTTCCGGAGTTGGGCGGCAAACGTCAGCGCTCCCAACATGACCCCTTCCCAGCTCCGCCGCGCCCGCGTGGCCCTCGACACCTTCGTGGTTGAAACGCCCTCCTGGGGCTTTGCCGATACCGGCACCCGGTTCGGGAAGTTCTTTCAGGACGCCGCGGCGATCGATCTCGGTGACAAGCTCGCCGATGCGGGCCACGTGCACGCCCTGACGGGCTGCTGCCCGACGGTGGCGGTGCACGTGCTCTGGGATTTCAAGCCCGGCGAGGATCCGAAGGCCGTCGCGCGACTGGCCCGGAAGCACGGGGTGAAGATTGGGGCGATCAACCCGAATCTCTTCCAGGACCAGTGCTACAAATACGGATCATTCGGCAATAACGACGCGGCGGTGCGCGCCCATGCGGTGCAGCATTGCGTCGACTCGGTCGCCATCGGCCGGGCCGTGGGCAGCCGGTATCTTTCGCTGTGGTTCGCCGACGGCACCAATTACCCGGGGCAGGGGAGCATCCGCGAACGCAAGCGCGCCTTCGAGGACTCGCTGCGTCAGCTCCATCGCAAACTCGCGCCGAACCAGACGATGCTCGTGGAGTACAAGCCCTTCGAGCCGGCGTTCTATGCGACGGACATTGCG
>CAINHV010000416.1 GCA_903848965.1 uncultured Opitutia bacterium
AAAGAACGTACCTGGTTCATCAGCGCTTCCGCAGGAAATTCAGACGAACCGAGGAGAAGGAACTTGGCTTTGGCGGCACCGCCGAAAGCAGGCAAGGGGTCGGGGATGCCAGCCATCGAGCCCGGAGTAAAGAACTATTTAAGGAAGGCGTTGTAAGCCCAGATGCTCGTCCCCAAAAGCAGCAGCCCAAGCATCGGTAGTGCGATTTTCATCACAGCCTCGTTACTCAGTGCCTCGCCGGTCATGCCGCCCGTCGGATTCGCACTACGGGACCGGATCCTGCCCTTCTTGAGGAAGCCGTCGTAGTGCCGCTGAAGGAGGAAAGTCTCAATCTGGCGCATCGTGTCGAGAATGACGCCCACCGTAATCAACATGCCCGTGCCACCGAAGAAGTAGGCAATGCGGGTCGGGACATTGAGTTCGAAGAGCAGCACATCCGGCATGATGGCGATCACGGTGAGGAAAACCGCGCCTGCCAGCGTCAGCCGGGTCATGATAAAGTCGAGGAACTGGGCCGTCGGCTCGCCAGGGCGCACGCCAGGAATATACCCGCCGTACTTCTTCAGGTCGTCGGCGATCTGGATCGGCTTGAACATCACGGACACCCAGAAATAGCTGAAGAAAAGAATCAGCACGGTGTTGAGCGCGTAATACGTCCAATGACCGCGCAGCAGGTTATTGGAGAACTCCGTCAGGAAGCGGAGCTCGAAGTGGGCACCCACCCAGGAAAAAATCTGCTGCGGGAAAAGCAAAATGGCGCTGGCGAAGATCACGGGCATGACCCCCGAATAGTTGACCTTGAGGGGCAGGAACGAACTCTGGCCACCCATGACCTTGTTACCGACCACCCGCTTCGCGTACTGGACCGGAATCTTGCGCTGGCCCTGAACGACGGCAATGATGCCCATCGTGACGACGACAAAGAGCGTCAGCATGATGACGGCCTGCGGAACTCCGAGGCTCGGACCAGTGCCCACCGGACGGAAGAACAGTTGATACGTCTGCGCCGCCGCACCCGGGATGTCGGCGAGGATACCGACGGTGATTAGAAGCGAGACACCGTTACCGATGCCACGCTGGGTGATTTGTTCGCCCAGCCACATCAGTAGCATCGTACCCGCCGTCATGAAAATGACGGACGTGATGATAAAACTCCACTTGTCGATGATCACGATCGACCCGTAGGTCGCGACATCATAGCCGGGGAAGAGTTGTCCTGGATTCTGCAACGCCAGAATCAGCAGGGTGCCTTGGATAATACAGATTACGACTGTGGCATAACGCGTATACTGCGTGAGCTTCTGGCGACCCACGTCGCCTTCCTGCTGCAGGCGGCTAAGCGATGGCACCACTGCAGTCATCAACTGGAAGATGATCGAGGCGCTGATGTAGGGCATGATGCCCAACGCGGCGATGGCACCCTTTGTGAGCGCTCCTCCCGTGAACATGTTGTACAGGCCGATCAGGTTGCCGGCGCCGCTCGCCGACTGCTCGGCAAAGAAACGCTGCAGCGGATGCGGATCGATACCCGGCAGCGGTATAATCGAAGCCACCCGCGAAACGAACAGCAGCGAGAGCGTGTAGAAGATGCGCGAGCGGAGCTCGGGAATCTTCAGGGAGTTCGTGAAGGCGGAAAACATCTGGTGATTTTCGCTATTCGATTTTCGACTCTCGCAGGGGAAACGTGGTCGGGAGAAATTTCTACCAATCCAGCTTCCGGATTCGAAAGTCGAAAATTCGACCTCAGCCGACGATGGCCTGGCCGCCGGCCTTTTCGATCTTGGCCTTCGCCGACTCGGAGAATTTGGCGGCGGTCACCTTGAAGGCCCGGCTGACTTCGCCATCACCCAGAATCTTGACCGACACTTCCCCGCCGCGAATCAGGCCCTCGGCCGCGAGGACGGCCGCATTGATCTCGGTGAACGTGTCGGCGAGGGTCGAGAGATCGCCCACATTGAGAACCGCGATTTCAGTGCGGTGATTGAAATTATTGAAGCCGCGATGAGGGAGCTTGCGGTAGAGGGGCATCTGGCCCCCTTCGAAACCCGGGCGAATGCTGCTACCGGAACGTGCCGACTGGCCTTTGCCACCGCGACCGGAGGTCTTGCCGTGGCCGCCGCCTTCGCCGCAACCGACGCGC
>CAINHV010000417.1 GCA_903848965.1 uncultured Opitutia bacterium
AGCCGGCGCAGCATGGCCCGCGCTTCAGCCGGATCCCGCGGCTTATTAAGGGCATGACTATCGATGAAGACCGTGGTGTCCGCGCCCAAGACCAGCGCATCGGGATGCCGCGCCGACACCCAGTCGGCCTTCAGGGCCGCGTTGTGCGCGACCATGATCCGCGGATCGGTCGAGGGCTCCTCGTGCTCGTGCACGTCCGCCACCATGACCTCAAACGGCACGCCCAGCTGGCCGAGCAGCTCTCGGCGCCGTGGCGAAGCCGAGGCCAGAATCAGCCGCGGGGCCGCGGCCGGTCCAGGGTGAGCCGGCCCGGCGGTGCGGTCACCGCCCGCGGTCACGGTCCCTTTTCCGCGAGGATGGTCCGAACCTCGCCCTTCGCACGCGCGAGCTCGAGCCGGCTGAGGTTATATTGGTACACGGCCTCCACAAAATTATCGTCGGCGATCGCGAGGCGGTTGTAGGCCTCGACCACTTCCCGGTTGTCGGCCACGCCCTGCTGGTACCGCTGCTGCGCGAGGCGAAGTTCCTCCTGGGCCAGCCGGACCGATTTCTCGGCGACGGACATTTGCGCATTGCGCGAGGTGGCGTCCTGGACCGCGAGCCGAACCTCCGATGAAATCTGCAGCTCGAGATTATGAATTCGGAATTCCTGAGCGCGCTTCCGCGAGAGCTGCACCCGCTTGTCGGCCCCGGCGCGCAGCCCGTCAAAGATTGGCATGCTGATGACGACGCCGGTGGACCAGGTGTCACCCTTGTTGCTGTCGTCGAAATACCGCGAGGCCTGACCGAGCTGGCCCGACAGGAACAGTGAGGGCATCCGCTGAAAGCCCGCCGTACGCACGTCGATGGCCACCTGCTCCAAGGCTTTCTGCGCCGAAAGATAATCGGCCCGCCGCTCAAACGCGGACTTCTGGTCGCTGAAGGTATAAAGTGCCGGGTCCGCCCGCTTCACCGCAAAGTCGGCCAGGCGCAGTTCCCCGCCCGTGTCCAGATCGAGGAGCCGCTTCAGCAGCAACTCACTCTGATAGAGGACCGTGATCTGCTGCAGCCGCGACTGCTCGGCCAGCGACAGGACGGAATCGGCGCGAGTGACATCGATCTGTGTCGCCACCCCGGCGGCCAGTTGATTCCGGGCCAGATCGAGAAGCGACTTCGCCCGCACGATGGCCGCATCGAACACTGCGAGCCGCCGGCTGTTCCGGAGATGCGCAAAATAAGTCTGCGCCACCGTCGTCAGCGCGTTTTGGACCGCGAGGCTGTAATTCGCCTGCGCCACTTCGTAGCCCATCTTGGAACCGCGGAGCGCCGATAACCGGTTAAAATCCAAGAGCGCGTAATTCGCCGATACCTGGGCATCGAAGCGACTCGCCGGCGTGCCGCTCACGGCCACACCGGCGGTGCTCACGCCCTGCGACCGGCGCTGCGCCAGCGTACCGGTGATAATTGGCAACACCCCGGCGCGCTGCAGGCGCGTCAGTTCAAATGCCTGGGCCGTGGTTTCACGGCTCAGGAGAACGTTCACATTCACCCCTTCGACCGATGCCAGCGCCTGTTCCAGCGACAGCGTCGGATTGAGGACGGGAGCCGGGCTCGGCGTCACGACCGGATCCGCCGCCCACGCGACGCCGGCAATCAACACGGGGACAAGGCTCAAACGTAAACCCGAGAATCGCATAGATAAACTCCCAGCAAATCCTGCGCCGACCGGGGAGCGCAAGCCCGGTCTTGTAAGTTGTCTCGCCTGCCCGAAAAAGTTCAGCGTAACTTTTTCGTTTTTCATGCGCCTCGGCTTTGCCCAGCTCAATCCCACTGTCGGTGACCTGCGGGGCAATCGCCGCCAGATCCTCGACGCCTATGCCCAACTCGTTGCCCAGGGGGCCGAATTGGTCATCTTTCCGGAGCTGGCCGTCTGCGGCTATCCGCCGCGCGATCTCCTTTTCAAGCGCCGGTTCGTGCCGGATGCGGCCGAATCGCTCGCGGAAATCGCCGCCGCCGTCGGCGCCGTTCCCGCCCTGGTCGGAACCGTGGAGGCCAACACCACCGGCCGCGGACGGCCCTTCTTCAACTCGGCGGCTTTCTGCTATCGCGGCAAGGTCGGCGCGGTGGCCCGGAAGTGCCTGCTGCCGACCTACGATGTGTTCGATGAGGACCGCTACTTCGAGCCGGCCCAGCAGCCCACCGTGATCGAACACGCCGGCCGGCGCATCGGCATCACAATCTGCGAGGATATCTGGACCCATCCGATGCTGAGCACCCGCCGGCTCTACAGCGGCCGCACCCCGGTCGAGCAACTCGCCGATCAGCGCTGCGACGTCATGATTAACCTTTCGGCCAGCCCGTGGCACGCCACGAAGGACAATGTCCGCCACACACTCGTCGGCGAGGCTGCGCGGGCCCTGCGTTGCCCGGTGGCCTACATCAACGCCGTGGGCGGCAACGATGAACTCATCTTCGACGGCCGCAGCTTCGCCTGCGACGCCCAGGGCCGAATCCTGGGCGGACTGACCGCCTTCCACGAGGAGCAACGCGTCATCGATGTCACCCCGCTCGCGTCGAACGCTGCCTTCGAGACGCTGGTCCTGCCGCCGTCCTTCACCCAGGATGAGTTGCAGGACATCTTCGAGGCGCTCGTCCTCGGCCTGCGCGACTACGCTCACAAGAGCGGGTTCAAGCGCGCCCTGATCGCCCTGTCCGGCGGCATCGATTCCGCGGTGGTCGGCGTGATTGCCGCGGCCGCGTTCGGCCCCGAGAACGTCATCGGCGTCTCGCTGCCGTCCTCGATCTCTTCGCAGCATTCGCGAGACGACGCCCGGATCCTCGCGGAGAACCTCGGGATCCGCTTCGAAACCATTGCCATTGCCGATGCCGTCGGTGCCTGCGAGTCCTCGCTCGCCCCGTGGTTTGCCGGTCGGCCGCGCGACGTCGCGGAGGAAAACATCCAGGCCCGCGTGCGCGGCGTCCTGATGATGGCGCTTTCCAACAAGTTCGGCTCGCTGCTGCTCACGACGGGCAACAAGAGCGAAATGGCCGTCGGCTATTGCACGCTCTATGGTGACATGTGCGGCGGTCTCGCGGTGATCAGTGACGTCTTCAAGACCCAGGTCTATGCGCTCGCGCAATGGATCAACCGCGAGCGGGAAATCATCCCGGCCAACACCATCCTCAAGCCCCCGAGCGCCGAGTTGCGCCCGGACCAGACAGATCAGGATAGCCTGCCGCCCTACCCCATCCTCGATGCCATCCTGAAATGCTACGTGGAAGAAGGCCTCTCGCGCCGCGATCTCGTGGCTCAGGGCTTCGACGAAGCCGTCGTGAACGACGTGGTCCGTAAAGTGGACCTGAACGAGTACAAGCGGAAGCAGGCCGCCCCCGGCCTGAAGATCACCCCGCTCGCCTTCGGCGTCGGCCGCCGGATCCCGATTGTGCAGAAATACGTAAGCTGAAGCGGGTGGTCGGTACCGCCCCCCTCATTCTCGGGAAGCCTGCGCGGTTAATCAGTTAGTGAAAAGTTAGTGTTTGTTAGTGGTTCGCCCGCGCGTTGACGGCCGGAGGCTCCGCGCGCAGAAGGACGGCACCCCGATGCATCCCCTCCTCCGTGCGAGTTTCCTGAGTTTAATCTTCACCGGCACGGCGCTGGCCGGCAATCCCACCATCGCCGGCGCGTTCGTCGTCGAGCATCCCACCCTCGAGAATCTCGGCTTCGCCTGGGGCATCACCGGCGACGACAATCGCAACGCGGAGGTCGCCGTGCAATTTCGCGCCGTCGGCGACCCAGCGTGGCGGCCGGCGATGCCGCTCCTGCGCATCGGGGGCGAACGCGTCTTCCGCGCCCGCGAACATCTCGACTACACCGTGCCGCCCGGGTTCGCCGGCAGCATCTTCAAGCTGCGGCCCGGCACGGAATACGAGTGCCGGCTGCAGTTGTCGGATCCCGATGGCGTCACGGGCGAGGCAACCCAGACGGTGAAGGTCAGGACCCGAACGGAGCCGCAGCCTTACGCGGGCGGCCGCGTGCTGCATGTCTATCCGGCCGATCACAAGGGCCCGAAACTCGAGCCCAGTTTCGGCAGTCTCCTAGAGGCCTATTACGGCGCCGGACTCGGCGATTGGAGCGTCGTGTGGGAACGGCGCGCGCAACCCGGCGACACGATCCTGATGCATGCGGGGCTCTACCGGCCGGAGCGAACCAACTATGTCGATCCGATGGCGGCGCCGTTCGACGGCTCGATGTCGCTCACGCTGAAGGGCACCCGCGAGAAGCCGATCACCATCAAGGCCGCCGGCGACGGCGAGGTGGTCTTCGATGGCGCGGGCAACCACCGCTTCTTCGACGTGATGGCGTCGCAGCATCACATCTTCGACGGGATCACGATCCGCAACACGGATGTCGCGATCTTCGCCGGGCAAAAGGAGGTGACCGGCGCCGTCGGCTTGGTGGTGAAGAACTGCCGGTTCGAGAACATCGGCTTCGGCGTCTGGACGGAATACGCCGGCTCGAGCGATTTCTACATCGCGGACAACCTGTTCATCGGCCGCGAGGATCGCTTCCGGTTGATTGGCTGGGCGGCGGCCGGCTCACCCGCTGTCGGGGCCTACGGATCCCATCTGCTCACGAGCTATTATGCGATCAAAGTCTATGGCCCGGGCCACGTGATCGCGCGCAACGCGATCGCGTACTTCCACGACGCGATCGGGATCTCGACCTACGGCACGCCGGAGCAGGATCCGGAGCGACAGGCCTCGTCGATCGACATTTACGGCAACGACATTCACCTCGTGAACGACAACTTCGTCGAGACGGACGGTGGCGTGCACAACCTCCGGGTCTACGAGAACCGCGGGATCAATGTATCGCAGGGCGGCTACAGCGCGCAGCCCGTGTTCGGCGGGCCGGCGTACTTCATCCGCAATATCCTCTATCACGTGCCGAGCGGCGTCGCGTTCAAGTTCCTCGGCAAGCCGGCCGGGCTGGTGCTGTATCACAACACGATCATCGGCGAGCAGGTGTCCCGCGATCCGTATTCGAACGCGCACTTCCGCAACAATCTCTTCCTCGGCCGCGACACGGCGGGCCGCGGCATCATGATGTGGCCGTTCGCGACAGACACCTTCAGCACGGACTACAACGGCTACCGGCCGAACCGGGGCGTGAAGGAGCAGTATCAATGGCTCGCACCGGCAAAGGGCGCGACGATGTACAACGCGAAGCCGGGCGACTGGAAGACGTTCGCCACGCTGGCCGAGCTGCGCGCGGCGACGGGCCAGGAAACGCATGGCGTCGAGATCGACTACGATATCTTCGAGCAACTCGCGCCGCCCAATCCGGCGGAACGTCATCGGGTGTACCACGCGATGGATCTGAATTTCCGTCTGAAGCCCGGAAGCCAGGCGGTCGATGCCGGCGTGGCGATCCCGACTGTGAACGACGGCTTCACCGGCCGCGCGCCGGATCTGGGTGCGAACGAAATCGGCGCGCCGGAAACGAGATACGGTCCGACCTGGCTGACCTGGACGCCGTTCTATCGGTGACAGTGCCGGGCTGCCGCTCGCCGGCAGGCCCCAAACTCACGAGGTAGAACAAGCCCGTCGCGAGCGACGGTCCTCCAGTCAACCGCACGATTCCGGCGCAGATTGTACGCCGCCACCCCGACCAATCACCCGACTTCCAATTCCGACTTCGTGATCGCGTGGCGGTAGGCAAACAGTCGCGCCAGATCGCGGCGGACGAACCCGGCGCCGGCCAGACGGCCCAGCCATCCGCCGGGCAATCGGTAGCGAATTTCGTCGTGCAGCACCGAGGCTTCGGGGCCGGCTGGCTCGATTCGGTGCAGATGCTCCCACTTCGCAAACGGACCTCGGAGCAGGACGTCCCGAAACTGGCGGCCGGCGACATAGTCACAGTGGGCAATCTCCCACCGCAGCCACAACGGCCCCATCTTCGTGCGCAGCGACACGCGTGCGCCATCGCGAATGCCTCCTTGCTGCGCGGTGATCTCCACTTTTTGCCACGGCGGACACAACCGGGCGAACGCACCGGGACGCTCGTGCCACTCAAACACCTGAACCGCCGGACGCTCGATCCGGACCGAGCGCGTAAAAAGTTCGTCAGCCATGCGCGGACCCCTCGGCTCGGAGAACGCGACCAGACGACCCGCTTTCGCTAGCGCTGCCCTCGCTCAACTCCGGTCCGAATTCGAGCGTCCCCGCCAGGCCGGCGGCAGCCTCCAGCTCCCGCGCCGTGGTCGTGAGTTTACGTCGCACTTTCTCAGTCGCATACTTGCCGAGTACGAGGCGCAGCGGCGAGGTCTCGGCCGCGACGGTGGCCATGATTGCCTCGGCCGCGCGAGCCGGATCGCCGGTTTCCCGGCCTCGCAGGGAGGCCAGCACACGCTGAAATTTTCCGGACGACGCTTGGTAGTCCGCGAGGGTGGAACTGGCCGCATCCAACGTACCACCGAGAAATCCGGTGCGCAGCGGTCCGAATTGGACGAGGGTGACTCGGATGCCGAGCGGGCGGACCTCGGCCGCGAGCGCCTCCGACATTCCCTCGAGCGCACTCTTCGCTGCGCCATAGATGGAAAAGCCCGGGTAATTCGAGATGGCCGCAGCGGCGCTGATGTTGACGATGTGCCCCCGGCGCTGCGCCCGCAGGATCGGCAGCGCGGCTCGAATCACATGCAGCGGCCCGAAAAAGTTGGTCGCAAAGTTCTGCGTAATCTCGACGTCGCTGATTTCCTCCAGCGCCCCGACGAGGCCGTGACCAGCATTGTTAACCACGACATCAAGCCGCCCGTAAATTCCGGCGGCTTGGCGCACGACGACCTTAACTTCCTCCGCGTTTCGCACGTCCAGAGCCAAGACCTGACAACGATCGGATTCAAAGCGGGCTAACTCGGTCAAATCCGCCGGATTCCGCGCGGTCGCGATCAACCGGAATCCTTGTTCCAAGACTCGCGCCGCGAGGGACGCGCCTAAGCCACGGGAACAACCGGTGATGAACCAGACGGGCGTTTCAGGCCCGACGGTCGGACCAGTCCGGTTGTCCCCTGGCGTGTTCATGTTCGTGTCACGAAGACAGGACAGCAGGCCCGACTTACGGGAGGAGCACGGTGTCGATCACGTGGATCACACCATTGCTGCCGGCGAGGTCGGTCGCGGTGACTTTCGCGTTGTTGACCGTGACGCCCGTGGCGTCGGCCTTGAGCGCCAGCTTCTTGCCGTTGACGGTCGGGGCTTCACCGGTCTTCACCGCGGCGGCCATGACCGTGGCCGGGACCACGTGGTAGGTGAGGACCGCGACGAGCTTCGCCTTGTTCTCGGGGAGCAGGAGTGACTCCACCGTGCCGGCGGGAAGCTTGGCGAAGGCGGCGTTGGTCGGGGCGAAGATGGTGAACGGGCCGGGGCCGCTCAACGTTTCGACGAGGCCGGCCGCCTTGACCGCGGCGACGAGGGTGGTGTGATCGGGCGAGCCGGCGGCCACGTCGACGAGCGTCTTGGCGGGCACCAGCGAAACGGCGCCGGTGGAGAGGACGAAAGCAGCGAGGATAGAACGAAGTTTCATGAGACGAGTGCCAGTATTCTGACGATTGGGTCCGGAGAGACATTCTCTGGGTTCAGGACTCAAACGCCTCACCCGGGCCGGCGGATGCAGGGATCGCCTGCGGGCGCAATTTCCCTTCGCAGGGGCGTAACCTGGGCACACTGCACTGCTGCATTGGCAGGACGCTCATTTCCGGGAGAATTCTTTGGATGGCCGAGCTCCGTCGAGGCCGGTACCTTGAATGCTCGAGGAGCGGACTCGGCGGAGTTCGACCCTCCACTTTGGTTGCGGCGCCGCCGCGCTCTGCCCTCCTCCCGCCTTCAAGTGCCCGATGCAGCCACGCGCGCCACCGAGTGGAGCAGCACCGCAACAATGCCCAGCAGGCGCCAAGGGGAGGAAGAGGCTCGAGTGCTCAGTCCCGACCCATGCCATCCGCCCCTTGACCGCACCCGCGATGTCCCAAAACATGCGCCCCACCTAAACCATGTTGATCCTTCGCGGCTCCTCCGCCCTCTCCCCGTTCCGGCTGCAGAAGCTGCTGGAGGATCTGAAAAGCGCCGGGATTCCGGCCCGCGCGGTCAGCGCCCAATTTGTCCATCTGGCGGAGATCGAGGGCGAACTCACCCCGGCCGAGCACCGCGTCCTCGAACAACTGCTCACCTACGGACCGCGCCGGGCGGCGGCGGCAGTGACAGGACAGCTCCGGATTGTGACGCCGAGACCGGGCACGATCTCCCCGTGGTCCTCGAAGGCCACCGACATCGCGCACACGTGCGGGTTGGCCACAGTCCGGCGGATCGAGCGCGTCATCGCGTACACGGTCGATCTGAAAACCGGATCGGCCGTCGTACCCGCAGGGCTCGATGCGCGGCTCCATGATCGGATGACTCAGGTCGTGCTGGGCGAATTCGAGGCGTGCCGCGTCCTCTTCCGGCACGAGCAACCACGGGCGCTCGCGAGCGTGCCGGTGCTGTCCCGCGGTCGGGCCGCGCTGGTCGAGGCCAATCGCAGCCTGGGGCTTGCCCTGGCCGAGGACGAAATCGATTACCTGGTCACGAGTTTCCAGGCGCTGGGACGCGACCCGCACGACGTGGAACTGATGATGTTCGCGCAGGCCAACTCGGAGCACTGCCGGCACAAGATCTTCAACGCCACTTGGGAAATCGACGGCGCGCGCCGCGACCGCTCGTTGTTCCAGATGATCAAGAACACCTTCGAGCTCCATCCCGAAGGCATCCTCTCCGCCTACAAGGACAACGCGGCGGTGCTCACCGGCACGCGCGGCGGCCGCTTCTACGTGAACCCGCAGACCGGCGCGTACACGGCGAGCAACGAAGAGATCCACATCCTCTGCAAGGTCGAGACGCACAACCACCCGACGGCGATCTCTCCGTTCCCCGGCGCCGCCCCCGGATCCGGCGGCGAGATTCGCGACGAGGGCGCGACCGGCCGCGGCGCAAAGCCAAAGGCGGGCCTCACGGGCTTCACCGTTTCAAACCTGAAGCTCCCCGGCGCGATCCAGCCCTGGGAAAAGGAGCACGGCAAACCGGGGCGAATCGTCTCCGCGCTCGACATCATGATCGAGGGCCCGCTGGGCGGCGCCGCGTTCAACAACGAGTTCGGCCGGCCGGCGATCAACGGATATTTTCGGACTTTCGAGATGGAAGTGCCGGCCGCGGAGGCCGCGGGAGTTCGGAGTTCTCCAACTGAAGTTCAGGGTTTGAAGTCCGAATCCAATTTCGAACGAGAGACACTCAACTCGGAACCCAAAACCCCGAACTCAGAACCCGAAGGCGTTCGCGTGCCGACCGAGCTCCGCGGTTATCACAAGCCCATCATGCTGGCAGGGGGGCTCGGCAATGTGCGGCCGGATCACATTCAAAAGGGCGCGATCGAGCCGGGCGACAAGCTCGTCGTCCTCGGTGGTCCGGCAATGTTGATCGGTCTTGGCGGCGGCGCAGCCAGTTCGATGGCCACGGGGGCCGGCAGCGAGGATTTGGATTTCGCCAGCGTGCAGCGTGACAACGCCGAGATGGAGCGCCGCTGCCAGGA
>CAINHV010000418.1 GCA_903848965.1 uncultured Opitutia bacterium
ACGGCCCGTAAAACCCTCCGCGGTTCCGGTTTCGGCCGATCAGTAGGCCTGCGACTTTGGGCGGCGGTGCATCCCTCGCCGACCACGACACGCTCGCGTCCCACGCGGTCGAACGCCGCAATTGTCCGTTCCGATGTTCGCCTTCCTCCAACGCCTCTGGTCTGAAACCCGGGCGCTGCCGCGCACGGTCTTCGTGCTGATGGGCCCCGCGTGGTGGTATGTCGCCGGCTTCGGCGGACTCCTCGGTGCCCTCGTCATGCTGCTGCCGGGCCCACGACTGCGGGCAATGGTCGCAGCGACCTGAAACTGCTTCCCCGGGCGGACTGGAGCCGTTTAAGCGGAAGTGTAGCCGACACGACGTTGCGGCGTGCACGACGCACGCCCCTCCGAAGTGCGGCGTAGGGGCGTGGCTCGTCCACGCCCGAATGGCTACGGAATTTCTTAATCCGCTCAGCCGCGGGGCGTCGCGGCGGGCACCGTGCGATTCACGGTCTCGTCAAAGGACAGGTTGACGAGCCACATCGCCGAGGCGAAGGGCGAGCGGCTGCCCGACGTAAAGGGCGCCACATCGCCCCGCGGAAAATCGATCATCTTCTTGCCAAAGTTCGTCTCGACCTGCGCCGAAAGATCCCGGCGTTCCGCGGACGTCAGCCGCGACGCCGCGCCGACCGCATTGCCCACGGGCTTGGCCAGCCGGGTCAGCTCCGCGAGATCGTCCGCCGTGCGCCAGAGCCGGGGTTCCTCTTCGCCGGTGTCCTTGGCCATGAACTGCACCGTCTTGTCGAAGAGCGCCGCGCAGGCCCGCAGGGAAGTGGCGAGATCAGCTCCCACGCCGGCACGGTCAGCCGCCGCATTGATTTGAACCTTCTCCGCCGCGAGCGTCGTCTCGAGTTCCTTCAGGGGGGTCTTCTTGGTGCTGACGGCCACGTACACCGACTCGAGGCGTCCGAGGCTGCTCACAAAATCCTTCATCGCCGCCGCATGAGCCGGTTCGGCACGGAGGCCGGGAGCGAGGATCAGCGAGAGCGCAAGGAAACGGAACGACAGTTTCATGGTGGGGATCGGCGCGAACGTAGGTCGCGACCTTGGAAAATCAATCCGCGAAACAAGGCCTGCACGCTCGTAGCGAAGATCGGGGGAGCTTGCGGAGAAGTTCTCCGCCCTTCGCGACTTCGCGTGAACCGATTGATTCAAAGCGGACTGCCTTGGATCGACCTTGGGTCGTTTTCTGTAAACCCGCCTGCGGTTTAAAATGAAAGCCGTCCCGATCCACCCGGGCATTGGCACAGAAGGACAAACCAAGGCCAATCCAAGTCCGGCCGGAACGCGCAAACCAGGAGGGAGCGAATCTCCCACCCCGTTATCGCGGCACGAACCGCGGGTCGCGTTCGATAATTTCCCGCCAAAGCTCCGCGCCATCAATCCGGCGTTCCCGAGTGCGATTCACCCACGCCACCGCCGTGGGTTCGTCGGGCTGGGTGAAGCGAATGCCCCAGACGGGATCGAAAGCCTCCGTCGAAAGCGAATAGCGCATGTCCCCGAGGATCATCAGCCGCGCCGGATCCCGCGACACCCAGCCTTCGGAGAACCATTGAAAGCGCGCAAAAGAACGACTGGTGCCGTCACGCGCCCGCTCCGCCGGCGTCAATTCACGTTCGTCAACCACCGGCAGCGACCAGCCTTCGCGCACGGCAGCGCTTCCGAACCAGCCCACGCGGATGCGGTCGCTGTACATGCGGCCCGCATGAACGTAGAGGGCGCGCCAGACCAGGTTATTCCCC
Organism: uncultured Opitutia bacterium; assembly: GCA_903848965.1. Lineage (GTDB taxonomy): Bacteria > Verrucomicrobiota > Verrucomicrobiia > Opitutales > Opitutaceae > ER46. The sequence continues at coordinate 1,782 of CAINHV010000418.1, forward strand.
AGCGTCGGCATCACCTCGAAGCGCTCGCGGACATGGCCGCGCGCCGCCGCGAGGTCCGCCTGCACGGCGAGGGCACGGCGATGCTGGAAACCGCCCGCCACCAGATAAAGCGCCGCCAGCCCGATCGCCGCGACCGCGAAGCCGCGCCGCCGTCGGCCAAGCGCCACGACCAGCCCGATCCCGAGCACCAGCGTGAACGGCGGATCGATGATCGAAATAAGATCCCAACCGGCGCGTTGATTGGAAAACGGCCACAGCAATTGCGTCCCGTAGCTGGTCGAGGCATCCAGCAAGCAGTGGCTGAGATAGCCGACAAGGCAGCAGGCCCACCACGTGGCCCATGTGCCGGCACCCGATTTTCGCCACCAGGCCAGCGTCGCCACGACCGCCGCACCGGCCGGGGCGAAGATCAACGAGTGCGTGAAGCCCCGGTGGTGCTCGATCGCGAGCAGCGGATCGTCCGCGCTGCGGATGAACACATCGATATCCGGCAGCAGCGCAGCGAGCGCACCCGCCACGGCAGCGGAACGTCCGAGCTTCCCGCCGAACGCCGCATAACCGAGACCTGCCCCGAGGAGACCGTGGGTGAGTGGATCCAAAGCGCGCGGAGGCTGGGCGGACGCGG
>CAINHV010000419.1 GCA_903848965.1 uncultured Opitutia bacterium
GTGGCACGGGTCTCCCGACCCGTGGCGATCGCACGGGCGTCCGTCGCGAAAGCACGGGGCTGGAGGCCCGTGCCACGGTGGCATCCACTCGCGGGCGATCGTGGCTACGCCGTGGGTTAGGTTTGCCCGCGAGGCGGTCGAGAGGCGGACCGCGATGAATCCGGCCACGATCAGATACACGAGGCCAGCGGGGATGAACTTCCAGGCGGTATCCACCGAGACGCGACGCAGGCTGCGGAGCGCGACATCCGGAAACAGGAAGTAGTGGCCTGGGCAGCGACCTCTTCGGCCGGGTGATTGCGGTTTGTCATCTAATGGACGACAAACATCCCACGTCGGCAGGTGACCGCCGGGCGGGTGGAAAACGTGCCGGGACCCCGGTGGCTACGGGCGTCGGATGCGCTCGCCGGGTTGACTGGTCCCCGCGTTCTGCAAACGGTCGGGGCCGTGCGCACGCCCTATATCACCACCGTGACCGGCGACATCCCGGTCGACCAACTCGGACCGACGCTCGCCCACGAGCATCTGTATTGTGACGTGTCGCTGTTCTCGGGCCGGCCGGACAACCGGGTGATGGATGTACCGCTGATCATCGGTGAACTGGAATATTTCAAGCGGGCCGGAGGGGGAGCCATGGTCGAGGTGACGCCGGTGGGCATCGGCCGCAATCCGGCGCGGCTGCGCGAGATCAGCGAGGGTTCGGGCGTGCCGATTGTCTGCGGGACGGCGTTCTATGATGAGGCCGTGTATCCGGACTGGCTGAAGGTGGCGGCGGTGCCGGAGATTGCGGACTATTTCGTGAAGCAGATCGAGGAAGGCGAGGACGGCGTGCGGGCGGGATTGATTGGCGAGGTGGCGAGCCACAACGAGCCGGTGCCGAATCCGAACTATCAACTACGCGAAAACGAGCGGCGAGTGTTCGAGGGCGCCGCGCAGGCGCAGCGTCGGACGGGCGTGGCGATTTCCACGCATGCGTCGCTCGGGCGGGCAGGCCATGCGCAACTCGACGTGCTTGAGGCCGCGGGTGCCGACCTGACGCGGGTGGTCATCGGGCACTGCGATGCGCATTGGCATGAGGATCCGGAGATCGATCTAAATTACTATCGGCCAATCCTGGAGCGCGGGGCCTATTGCGAGTTCGACCTGATCGGTTGGACGATGCTGGCGCCGGACGAGATTCGGGCCGAACGGATCGCGATGCTCGTGCGGCTGGGGCACGCGGCGAAAATACTCCTCGCGACGGATACCTGCCGGCTCTCGCAGATGCGGGCGAACGGCGGACGCGGCTACGACTCGCTCTGGACCTCATTCCTGCCGCGGCTGCGGACGCTCGGCGTCAGCGAGGCGGCGATTCACACCATGCTGGTGGAGGCGCCGCGGACCGTGTTGGGGCGCAGGTGAGGGGGTTCGGTTGGGTTGGGCGCAGCGCGTAGAGCCGGTCTCCGACCGGCTGAAGCGTTTAGAGAAGCCCCGATCGCCGGTCGGAGACCGGCGCTACTCAGAGGGCATCCGGAACCATCCGAAAATTAGTGTCCCTTTGGTTCAACATTATTGGTTCAAACCTTGTCGCAGTCACCCCCGCCCGCCCCCGGGCGCACCTCGCAATCCCCCGACGTTATCCCATGAAGACCACACCCAATTTGAGTCGTCGTCAGTTTCTCACCACCAGCCTGGGCTGGGCCGGGCTCGCGGCCGCCGGTACCCGGATGCCGTTGCACGCCGCCGGGACAGCCAAGGTGCCGTTCGGCGGGCTGAAGCTGGGCGTGGCGTCCTACTCGTTCCGGAAGTTCACGCTCGATCAGGCCATCGCGATGACAACCGAACTGGGATTGAAGTATATCAGCCTGAAAGATTTTCACCTGCCGATGAAGAGCACGAAGGCGGAGCGCCAGGCGGTGCGAAAGAAGATCGAGGCGGCCGGGCTCGTACTGATGGGCGGCGGCGTAATCTACCTCGGCAACAACGAGGACGAGGTGCGCGCCGTGTTCGAATATGCGAGCGACGCGGGCATGCCCTTGATCGTGACGAGCCCCGAACCGACGGCGGTCGATCTCATGGAAAAGTACGCCATCCGGCACGACATTCGCGTCGCGATTCACAATCATGGCCCGGGCGACAAGCGGTTTCCGCTGCCGATCGACGCGTATCGCGCGATCGAGAAACGCGACCGACGCCTTGGCCTTTGCATCGACGTGGGACACACGCTCCGAATTGGCGGCGATCCGGTCGCGGACCTCCGGAAGTACGCGGATCGCTTGTACGACGTTCACATCAAGGATGTCTCGGCGATCGGCACGAAGTTCGAGGACATGCCTTACGGAAAGGGCATCCTCGATGTCCGCGGCGTGCTGAAGGCGCTGCTCGACCTCAAGTTCTCAGGGCATCTTGAAATGGAGTATGAAGCCCAGCCCGAGGCGCCGCTGCCGGGGATGAAGGAGTCGATCGCCTATGTGCAAAAGGTGGTCGATGAGCTGGGCGGCTGACAGCCGATGAGAGCCGGCAGGCGAGCCGGACAATTGGCCTGACGTAGCGCCTTGCTTTGAGAGTTCGAATCCGGCGCAGGGTTCTGACTTCTCCCGGCGACCTTCCACGGCACACTGGACCGAAGCGCCGGTCCCACCGCCCCACTGGTCCCGTGAAACTTCTTCGTTGGTTCCTCATTTTCCTCGCCGTCTTCGCCGGGTTGCTCGCGGTGGTCGTTTTCGATCCGTGGGCACAAACTGCTCTGGCGCAGGCGTGGCTCAACCGGCAGCCGGGGCTTCGGGCGACCCTCGGGACCGTCATGGTCAAGTGGTCCGGGGTCGAGGTGAAGGATCTGCGGCTCCGGACGGGCGATTCTATCTTGGTCGTTCCGGTACTGACCGTGGCGTTGCCGATCAAGGAGGCGATCCTCGAGCGGCAGCTGCGGATCACGGGCCTCGTGGCGAAGGGCTGGACGCTCGATCTCGCGAGCCCGGCGACGCCGGCCGGTCCAGTCCCGAAGCCCCCCACATTCGCGGCGGAACCTGAGTCCACCGGCGCCTTTTATGCGCAGCAAGTCCTGCAGCGGTTGCACGGCATCTTGAGCGAGTGGCGATTTCCGGCCGATCTCACCCTTGACGGAATAAGTCTCGAGGGGGACCTGCGCCTGCCAGCACCGAAGGACGAGACTCCGGTTTGGAGGCACGTCGTGGCCACCGGAGGCGGACTGGCCGCTGGCCGCGAAGGCGACGTGACCCTGACCGCATCGGAGTTGAATTCGCGGGCGGAAACCACGCCGCAGAGAGCAACGCTCCGGCTGGCCCTGACGATGGACACGCCGCGGACGATTGAGCGTATCCGCGTGGAAGGTCGCGGATCGGGCGCGCCGCAGGGAAATGGCGGGCGTCGGATCGCCCTGGACGCGACCGTATCCCGCGTAACCGGCGCGGAAACGTACTCGCTGGCCGTGACCCACGACGGACGGCCCATCGCCACGGCCATGGCCCGTTTGCCTGAGCCGGCCGGAGCCGTGGCGGGTACTTGGAAGGTGGACACGCGGGACGGCGAGCTGGCGGGCTGGCCGTTGAGCGCGGTCTTCGCCGGTGTCACGGCCCAAGGCGATGGGACCTTCGTTGCGGATCGGGCCTTTGCTCAGATTCGGTGGGAAGGCGAGTTGACGGCCACCGTTCCCAACCCCGAACGCGTCCATGCGGGATTGTCGGGATGGCGGACCCTGGAGTTGGCCGCCCGCTTCGTCCTTACCCAACGGGCGCGTGCCGTCCGGATCGCGACGCTGACCGGATGGCTGATCGGGGATCAATCCCGGGCGGATGTGAGTCTGCGGCAACCGGTCGAGTTTGATGAGCGCACCCGGCGGTGGTCGGTGGCGGACCCAGCGGCGGACTGGCTCGAGGTATCCTTGCAGGGCATTCCGTTGTCCGCAGGGCTACGACTGCCAGAATCGTGGCGCATCAGCGGTGGAATTGTGACCGGCGGACTTGTGCTCCGCGGCAGCGGTGAAACGATCGAGGCGCGAACTCTCGCACCGCTGATCGCGTCCAACGTCACGGTGCAACAGTCGGGGCGCGAGTGGGGCAGAGAACTCGACCTGAGCATGGGATTGAAGGCGACGATCGGTGGAGCCGCGTGGGAGCTGCAATGGCAGTCGCTGGTGGTGGCCAGTCGTGGGACGACGATCGCGACCAGTGAGGGTCGGGTGAAAAGCGGCACGGGGGCGAAGGGCCGGACCACGGTCACGGGCACGTGGCAGTTGGATCTCGATGCGCTGGCGGCGCAGCCGATGAGTTCGGATCTGGGTCGACTGCCGGGTCGGTCGGCCCAAGGGGATTTCACGGCGCGGCTCGGATCCTGGAACGATGTTACCGGCCGCATCACGGTGGTTGGCCATCGTCCGGACCGGACTTTCAGCGCGACGGTGTCCGCCGATGTCGATGCCAGCGGGCGGGTGAGTTTTTTGGTTCCGGCGACGATCCGATTTGGTCGGGAGTCATCCGACGTGACGGCGGAGGGGGCATGGACTCGAGCCGCCGCGCCGGCGTTCAGCGTCAAACTGACCGGCGGAAAAGTGGAGTGGGAACATCTGCGTCCGATGGCCCGGCCCCTGGCCTGGCTCGCGGGTGGAGCGACGCTCCCGACCTCGGTGCCGGGAGTCCTCCTCGAACCGGCGCCGGGCCGCGCGCGCGTGGTGCCCTTTTGGGGTGACGTTTCCGGCCGGGCGAGTGTGGCGGTGGAACGCTTCCGGGTTCTTGGACGAGAACTGCGGGACGTGGGCGGCACGGTGACACTCGAGCCGCGGTTGCTCCGACTCGAGGGCGGGCATGGCCAACAGGAGCCTTACCATCCGGCGAAGCTGGCCGGCACGATCGCATTCGAGACCGCGGCGGCGTTACCGTATCGACTCGAGGCCACGGCCTCCCTCACGGGGCTGACGACGGCGGAGTTGTTGCCCACGCGATCGGAGACGACGACGCCGGTTTGGGAGGGCAAGTATGCCGCTGCGGTGAAGAGCACGAGCGCGGGTCAAACGTTCGACGAACTGTGGCGGCGGCGGGAGGATGAGTTCCGCCTCACGAGTGAAGCCGGAATCGTGCGCGTGCTGGCGACGGAAATCGCGTCCTCGATTCCCAAGCGCGAAGCGAAGTCGAACGAGACCCTCGGGCGGATTGGGGAATCGCTCGGCGATTTGTTCAAGCAGCGCCGCAACGAGGACAAGATTGTCGTCATCCCGAGCGCCATCAGCCTCGAGGCGGAGCAGGTTATGAACGTCAGCTATGTTCTGCGCGAATTCGCTTACTCAACGCTGGCCATCACGGCGTTTCGCACCGTGGACGGAACGATCCACCTGAATGAGATCGCGATCGAGGCCGACAGCCTCCGCCTGAGAGGCACGGGACAGATTGGCGGGCCGGGTGGGGCGCGGCTGATGGAGCGCCCGCTGCGGTTGGATTTGAGACTTGGCCTGCATCAGGGAGTGGCCGACGGCGTGATCAGATCCGGCCTCCTATCAGGCGAAACCGATGCCCAGGGTTACCTGCGGCTCGCCGAACCGGTGCGCCTCGGTGGCACGCTCGAAGCGATCGATGACACCGAGTGGCGTGAGCAACTCCTGCGCGCGGCGCGGCGGTAGCCACGAGCGCCGGAGAGCGGGTGAAACGCCCGTCGTTCCACTCGCTGGCGATCGTGGCGACGGGAAACGGGCCATTTCCAACCTCCCCTTGGAGTAGGACTGCGACCGGAGAGCGGAGGCTACCGGACGACTTCGACGAACAATCCCGGGCGATTCTGCGCGGTGCTTTCGTAGGCGACGAACAACATGCCGTCACGCGGAGAGGCGGCGAGGGTGGGGAAGCGGGCGCCGGCCGCGACGACCAGGGGCACAGCACCGGGCTCCGGGCCTTCAAGCGCGGCCTCGGACTCTTGCACGAGAACGGAATTCGCGGCGCGGAGGGTGAAGGGGGTGAAGTCGGCCGTCGGGTAGCGACGAGCGTCAGCGAGTCGAGGGTAAGCCACTCGCCCACGCTCGCGGCCCCGGGAAATCCACTTTTGGGGTGGCCAACGCTGGAAGCACCGGCACACGATTTTTTATGGACGCCCCGAACCTCGGCACGAAGGCCAACACCTACGACGCGATCGTCATCGGTTCCGGAATCAGCGGAGGGTGGGCGGCGAAGGAACTCTGCGAGAAGGGGCTGAAGACCCTCGTGCTCGAGCGCGGGCGCGATGTGAAACACGGCGATTATCCGACGGCCTTCATGGAGCCGTGGGATTTCGAAGGAAGGACAAAGACCCCTCTGGCGGAGCGGGCCAAGCAGGCGAAGCAGGATCGCACGGGCTACACGACCGCACCGGCGTCGGCGCACTGGTTCGTCAACGACCTCGATCATCCCTATTCCGAGGAGAAGCGGTTCGACTGGATGCGCGGTTACCACGTGGGCGGGCGCTCGCTGCTCTGGGGCCGGCAGTCGTACCGCTGGAGCGATCTCGACTTCGACGCTAACGCGAAGGAGGGCGTGGCGATCGACTGGCCGATTCGATACCGCGACATCGCGCCGTGGTATGATTACGTCGAGCGCTTCGCCGGTATCAGTGGCAGCCGGGACGGGCTGCCCCAGTTGCCCGACGGACAGTTCCTGCCGCCGATGGAGCTGAATTGTCTCGAGCAGCAGGTGAAGTCACGGATCGCCTCCTCGTTCGGCGGCCGGGCGATGATTATCGGGCGCGTGGCCAACCTCACCCAGCCGCTCCACGGCCGCGGCACGTGCCAGTCGCGCAACCGCTGCATTCGGGGCTGCCCCTATGGCGCCTACTTCAGCAGCAACGCCTCGACCCTGCCCGCGGCCTACGCCACCGGCAACCTGACGCTGCGGCCGTTCTCGATCGTAAGCGCGCTGATCCACGATGCGGACACCAAGCGCGCGACGGGCGTGCGGATCGTCGACACGCAGACCAAGGAAACAATCGAGTATCGGGCGCGCGTGATCTTCGTCTGCGGCTCGTCGGTGGCGTCGACGGCCATCCTGATGAACTCGACGTCGGAGCGTTTCCCGAACGGCTTTGGCAACGACAGCGGCGAACTGGGCCACAACCTGATGGACCATCACTTCAAGGTCGGCGCCACGGGCTTGTCGGATGAGTTCGGCGACCGCTACTACCGCGGGCAGCGCCCGAACGGGATCTACATCCCGCGCTTCCGCAACCTGACCAAGGAAACGCAGCGCAAGGATTACCTGCGCGGGTTCGGCTACCAGGGAAGCGCGAGCCGGAGCGACTGGACGCGGCCGATCAAGGAGCTGAATTTCTTTGGCAGCAAACTGAAGGCCGACCTGATTGCGCCGGGCCCGTGGCGGATGGGGATCGGGTCGTGGGGCGAGTGCCTGCCGTATCACGCCAACCGGCTCTACCTGAATTCCAACCTGCGCGATCAATGGGACCAGCCGACGGTCACCTTCGACTGCGAGTGGAAGGAGAACGAACTCGCGATGCGGAAGGACATGAAGCAATCCGCGGTGGAGATGCTCGAGGCAGCGGGCCTGAAGAATGTCACCTCGTTTGACGACGGCAGCGCCCCCGGACTTTGCATCCACGAAATGGGCACGGCGCGGATGGGCCGCGATCCGAAGACGTCGGTCTTGAACGAATGGAACCAGGTGCACGCGGCGCCGAATGTCTATGTGACGGATGGCGCCTGCATGACCTCGGCCTCGTGCGTGAACCCGTCGCTGACCTACATGGCGCTGACGGCCCGGGCCTGCGATCACGCGGCGAGCGAGATGAAGAAGCAAAACCTGTGAGCAAACCCACGCCATGAACCCTGCTCCCGCATCCTCCGCCCCGTCACTCATCAGCCGCCGCGAAGCCATTCGCCGCGCCGCCCTGCTGCTGGGCTTCGCCGTCTCGCCCTCGCTCCTGACCGGCGTGATGCAGGCGCAGACCGCGCCGCCGCGTTCCTCGCGGCCGGGGCGTTACCTCTCGCCCCGGCAGCTCGACACGGCGGGAGCGATTGCCGATCGGATCCTGCCCAAGACTGACACCCCGGGCGCGCTCGACGTCGGCGTGCTCACGTTCATCGATTTGATGTATGGCGAGTACCTGACCGAGGAGGAGCGGCGGCGCCTTCTTTCCGGGTTCGATCTGGTGGAGGCCGCGAGCCTGTCCGCCTACCAGACGGGCTACGGACGGCTGTCGCTGGATCTGCGGGATCGGGTGCTGCAAGCGGTGGCGGCGTCCTCGGAGGGTGAGGAAAAATCCTTCTTCCACCAAATCAAGGAGCTGACGATCGTGGGTTACTTCACCTCGGAGACAGTGGCGAAGACCATCCTGCGCTATGAGCCGGTGCCGGGGCCCTACCAAGGGTGCATCCCGGTGTCCGATGTCGGCAAGACGACCTGGACACCGTTGCGGTAGCAGCGACAGCGCGGGGTCATCGATCCTGCAAGAGAGGCGTCGGTGACACCCGGTGCGGTTGGAAAGCGGATTAATTCTCAGGCCGCTCGCGAGCGGTCTTGCGCCGGTCTAATCGGTTCATAAGTTCCGGTCCTCCGCCGGAAAGGCGGAAAAAAACCCCTTACCATGAGCAATGATCCGATGTGGCATTTTCGTTTCCCGGTCGGTGCGTTCGTACGCGAAAAGCGCGACCACCATCGCTGGGGCCAGATTGTCGCGCCGGCGAATTCTCCCGATCATTGGATTGTGCAATATGCCCACGGCGGGCGGATTGAGCCGTCCAGCGATCAGATCGAGGAATTCCGCCCGACGGCCGCGCAGATCGCGCAGGTGAGGGTTTCGGCGCAGCGTTACAAGGACGCGGTTGAGACCGAGAAGCGCGCAAATCCGTTCGCGGGTTTGTAGGACTTGGCGCGGGATACCGCGCTAGAACGTGCCGTGCACCTCTTCGGAGGTGAAACCGACGCGGGCAACTAGAGGGACGAGGTCCCCCGAGTCCGAATCCGTGAAGCCA
>CAINHV010000420.1 GCA_903848965.1 uncultured Opitutia bacterium
GTGGCACGGGTCTCCCGACCCGTGAATTCGGATCGGACGGTCGTTGGGCTTTGCACGGGCCGGGAGACCCGTGCCACGGCGGCGAAGCAGGCCATGACGTTTTTAAGGCACCCGCAGCACCATCCCGGGCTTCAACGGCGTGTTCACTCCGGCCGGCAGCACGTCCGGGTTGGCGTCGACGATTTCGCGCATCTTGCGGCTGGCATTGGAGGGGTCGTAACGCCGCGCGATCGCGAACAGGCCCTCGCTCTGCTGCACGGTGTGGGTCCCGCCGCTCGCCGTGGCCACGGGCCGCGTCGGCGCGGGCGAGGCGGCCACGGGGGTTCGCGGGGGAGGCGTGGGCGCCGCCGTGATGGGTGAGTCTTCGATGATCGATGGCGGAGTCGGCGCGGCGCGCGCCATGTCCGGCACGGTTAACAGGCTCCGGGGCGCCCGACCGGCACCGCCCCGCAGGGTCGCGTTCTCGGCGCGCAGCTCGGCATTCTCGCGGCGCATCCGCTCGAGTTCCTCCGCCGATTCGAACCGCACCGCCTGGTTCTCGTCCGGCCGGGCCGGCAGGCTCGCGGCGAACTCCCGTTTCGCCGCATCGATCTGCTGCCGCACCAGCGACGCCTCCCGCGAATTGGGCTGCAGCTCGAGGTATTTGCGAAAGTGATGATACGCCTCAACCGGATCCTTGATGTATTGAAGGTAAATCACTCCCGCCTGCAGGTGAGATTCGGGGGCGTTCTGTTCGCCGCGGCTCTCGATTACCTTCAAGAACCACGTCAGCGCCTCGGGCGCGCGTCCCTCCCGCAGGCGTTGCTGGCCCTGCCGGAAGCCCGGCTCGTCGGCCTCGGACGCCATGGGACCAGGATTCCCGCCGCTGCATCCCGCGCCGAGCGCCAGCGCGAGCAACGCGGCCACGGCCAAAGAAATGCGTCGGACAGTCATCTTACCGGGAATGGGATTGAATGGGCAGTCGTTCGCCGTAAATTCCGCAACCTACTCCAGCGACTCAACCCTAAATGCCTCTGACTCCCAAAACCGTTCTCCTCCGAGCCCGCGCGTGCATTCGGATCGAGAACAGTGCCCTCGCCGCCACGGCCCGGGGGCTGGGCAAGGAGTTCGTCGCCACCGCCCAAGCCGTCGACTCCGTCAGCGCGGCCGGTCGCAAGCTGATCTTCACCGGCGTGGGCAAGAATGCCCCGATCGCGCAAAAGATCGCCGCCACCTTCAACAGCACCGGCGTTTCGTCCTGTTTCCTCGACGCCAACCAGGCGCTGCACGGCGATCTCGGTCTCGTGGACGAGGGCGATCTCGTCTTCCTGCTCAGCAACAGCGGGCAGTCCGATGAAATTCTCCGGCTGCTCCCCGTGTTGAAGCGCTTCGGGGCCCGGGTCGTCGCCTTCACCAGCCAGCCCGACTCGGACCTCGCGCGCGACGCCGAGTTCAAGCTCCTCTATCGCGTCCCGCGCGAGGCCTGCCCGCTAAAACTCGCGCCCACCGCCAGCACCACCGCCGCCCTCGCGCTCGGCGACGCCCTGGCGATGGTGCTGCTGGAGTCGCGCGGGCTGACGCGCGACGATTTCGCGCGCTACCACCCCGCCGGCAACCTCGGCCGCGTCCTCCTGCTGCGCGTCCACGACATCATGCGCACTGGCAAGCGCCTGCCGATTGCGCCGGATAGCGTCACGGTCCAGGATGCGATCCTCGCGATGACCAAGGCGAAGAGCGGCAGCATCGCGCTGGTCCACGCCAAGTCCGGCCGGCTGACCGGTATTCTCACCGACGGCGATTTTCGCCGGAGCGCGCTCACCGGGCCGGGATTCCTGCAGGAGCCGGTCGCCAGGTTCATGACACGCCAACCGAAGGTCATCCGCGACACGGCCCTCGGCGTCGACGCGCTGCGGATGTTCGAGGCCCACCGAATCGACGATCTCATTGTGGTCGACGCCAAGGGCCGGCCGGTCGGTCTCGTCGACGGCCAGGATCTCCCCAAGATCAAGATTGTGTGAATTCCCCCATCCGCATCGGCATTGTCGGCATGGGGGGCTTCGCCGCCTCTCACCATCAAACCATTGCGCGACTCGAGGATCGCGGCATCGCGAAGTTGATCTGCACCTGCGATCCCCAGCTCGAGACCTTCACCAGCGAACAGCTCGCCTGGCGCCTGGAGACGCGCGGCGTCCGGCTGTTCAACGACTACCGGGTGATGCTCGACGCGTGCCATCGCGATCTCGATGTCGTGGTCCTGCCGACGCCTCTGCAACTACACGCCGAGATGCACGCCGCCGCGACGTCGCTCGGTCTGCCCGTCTATCTCGAGAAGCCACCGACGCTCGACTACGCGGAACTCGAGCGGATGATCGCCGCCGATGCCCGCGCCCGGAAGTCGTCGCTCGTCGGCTTCAATTTCATCATCGAGAAACTGCGGCTGTCGCTGAAGGAGCGGCTGCTGGCCGGCGAGTTCGGCGCCATCCGCGGCGCGACGCTCAGCGCGCGCTGGCCGCGGCCCGCCAGCTATTTCAGCCGGGCGTCGTGGACGGGCCGGCTGCTGATCGACGACAAGATCGTCCTCGATTCCTGCTTCGGCAACGCGATGGGACACTTCGTCCACAACCTCCTTTTCTGGACCGGCGGGCCCGAGCTCTTCAGTTGGGCCCAGATCGCCGCGGTGCGCGCCGAACTCTATCGCGCCCACGCCATCGAGGGCGCGGACACCTTCCTCGTCGAAGCCGACACCACTTTGGGCATCACGATGCGGTTCGCGGTGTCGCACGCGTGCGCCGGACCCAGCACGCACTGCGAGATCGTCCTCTGCGACAAGGCCACGCTGCGCTACACGGTAGGCGGCGCGATCGAGATCCGCTGGAATGACGGCCGCGTCGAGACCTCGCAGATCGAGCCTTTCGATCCGCTGCAGGAGAACCATCTCCACTATTTCCGCTACCTCCGCGGCCAGACGTCCCGCCCGGCCACGACGCTGGCCGAGTCGCGCCCGCTCGTGGTGCTGAACGA
>CAINHV010000421.1 GCA_903848965.1 uncultured Opitutia bacterium
CACGGGTCTCCCGACCCGTGCGTTCGCGATCGAAAGCCGCACCTTCTTCACGAGTCGGGAGACCCGTGCGACCCGGACGACGAGGCTCCAGGGCGGATCAAGAATTACCGTAGCCATTCGGGCGTGGACGAGCCCCGCCCCTACCCGCCTTTCGTAGGGGCGCGCCTTGTGCGCGCCCAGTACGTCTTGTGGGCTACGCTTCAACCGCGGCGCGGCGATAGAAGCACACCGTCGGGTCGCGCCGGCCTTTGCCGATCCGCTTCACCAAAGTCCATCCTTCCGGCGCCAATTCGACCTCGCCGGGCATCTCGAAGACGACGAGGCACCCGCCGCCCGGCGGCACCGCGACAGCCAGCCGCGCAAATATCATGGGCGCCGCCTCCGCGAGGCGATCGTACGGCGGATCGATGAAAACGAGGTCGGGTGGCGCCCCGACGATTGGAACGGTTCGCGCATCCGCCTGCCGCACGATCAGATCATCCGGATCGCGGCCCAGACTCTTGCACACCGCGGCGATGTTCCGCTCCACGCACCCGGCGGCCTTGGGATTCTGTTCCACAAACACCCCTCCTGCCGCACCCCGGCTGAAGGCCTCGAGTCCGTACGCCCCGCTGCCCGCGAACAGGTCAAGAAAGCGCGCGCCTTCAACCCGCAGGCCGAGACTCGAGAACACCGCCTGCCGCATTCCGTCCGTGGCGGGCCGCACTCGATCGCCCTTCGGTACCGTGAGTGTGATCCCCCGTGCGTTGCCGCCGCTTATTCGCATGAGAACCCTCTGGCTGGAAGGGCGGCGCCCGTCCAGCCGCCTCGTGACCTCGGTTTGGGGTGCGGAAAGGGAAGCATTCGCCGAATCAGACGCCGCCCGACCGCGACTTCAACCGCGATCCGGGGATCCGCCGGAAGCAGGAGCAATCGGACGCCGACTCGAAGGCCGCCACACGGCAAGCGATTGGAGGCCAAGGTCCTAAATTATCAAGGAACCGACGCCGATCCGGCTGTTCCACAACCTGTCCCTTTAGCGGCGTGCCCAGCTGACCCATGCCGAATTCATCCTGCGCCTTGAGATCGCGACCTGCTTCTTCACTCTCTTTCCATGAGCCTGATACCAGCGTCTCGATCGTCTGCCTGAGAGGGTTTCGCGTCCCTACTCAATGAACGTCTGTCGACGGGTCGCACTCTGCGTCCTCCTTGGTACCCAAGCTGCGCTCGTGTCCCCATTGCGGGCGCAAGGGCTCGATGGGCGCGACGTCAACGCCTGGCCGGCGCGCGTGAGCCAGCACGACGCCACGGGGGAGACAATTTCCTGGCAGGGCGCGGGGCCCTTGCTCTTTCGCCAACCGGTCGCGGGCGGTTCGGCCCGCGGTTTCCGTCCCCTCTGGGTCGAGATGCGGAATCCGACAGGCGAATTCCAGGCCGGATATTTTCTCTACCCGCTCTTCAGCTACGCCCGCGACGAGACCACTTATCGCTGGAGCTTGTTGGAACTGATCCGCCGGACCGACCGGCGCGCGGGAGCGGAGCCGCCGCGCAGTCAGTTCGATCAACGCGGCGGATTGGAGATCTGGCCGTTCTGGTTCTGGCGCGAGACCGGCGATCCCGAGCTGAGCTTTCGCGGCCTGTTCCCGATTGCCGGCACGGTCCGCCACAAGCTCGGGATGGAGCGAGTCCGCTGGGTGCTGTTCCCGCTCTACGCCGAAGTCGAGAAGCGGGGCGCGGTCACGACCCATACCCCGTGGCCGTTCATTCGGGTCACGCGCGGCGCCGCGCACGGCGGAGGATTCTGGCCGTTCTATACTTCGGTCGAGCACCCCGGGGTGTCGCAGTCCACCCACTATCTCTGGCCGCTCGGCTACGATGTGACACGGTTGCCCTCGCCGGACGATCCTTCCGGCGCTGCGCCGCGCCGCGATGTTGGCTTTTTGCCGTTCTACGCGCGCAGCACCGGCCCCGGGCAGTACAACGTCAGCTATGGCTGGCCGTTTTTCGGCCACACCGAACACACCCAACCGAAACTCTACCGCGAATATCGCTACTTCTGGCCGCTCCTCGTCCAGGGCCGGGGCGAGGAGAAATACATCAATCGCTGGGGCCCGTTTTACTCGCATTCGATCGTCAAGGGCTACGACAAGCGCTGGTACGCCTGGCCCCTCGTGCGCCGCGCCCAGTGGGAGGAGGAAGGCCTGCTTCGGACCAAGACGCAGTTCCTCTACGTTCTCTATGTCTCGCATCGCCAGCAAAGCCTCGCACGACCCAGCGCCCCGGTCGGAACGCTCCGACATCTCTGGCCGCTCTACAGCACGTGGGACAACGGCGCTGGGCGCCGCCAGTGGCAGTTCCTCAGTCCGTTCGACGTGCTCTTCCCCGGCAACCAGAAGGTCCAGCATGCCTGGACTCCGCTCTTCACTCTCGCGCGCCATGATCAACGCGCGCCGGGCGATACCCGGACCTCCCTGTTCTGGGATGCGATCACGTGGCGGCAGTATCCGGCCAGCGCCGGCCGGGAGTTTCACGTCGGTCCGCTTTTCAGTGTCGTCGAGGATGCCACCGGGAAACGCGTGGCCTTCGGCAACGGACTGTTCGGCTTCCAACGCACGACGGCGGCCGGCGGCTGGCGGATGTTCTGGTTAGATTTTAGGCCGAAAACGGTTACGACTTCCGCCCGCTCCGAACCATGAATCCATTTACGCGCACCTTGGAAGGGATCGGAAGTACCGTGCTGCTCCTGGTGAAAGCCCTCTCCCACTTGCCGAGCATGCCGCGGCAGTTCGGGCGTTTCGTCGATCAGTGCTACCTGATCGGCTACACGACGCTGCCGATTGTCGCGATCCTGAGCTTTTTCATTGGCAGCGTGCTCGCGTTGCAGGCGGGCTATGCCGCGGAAAGTCTCGGACCGAAGCAGTTCATCGGCCTGCTCGTTGGCCTCACCATGGCCCGGGAACTCGGGCCGGTCATGGTCGCCGTGCTGCTGGCGGGCCGCGTCGGCTCCGCCATCGCCGCGGAACTCGCCTCCATGAAAGTCTACCAGGAGATCGACGCGCTGGTGACGATGAACATTCCGCCCGAGCGCATCCTCGTGCTGCCGCGGTTGCTCGCGGTGCTGGTCATGATGCCGGTCCTGACAATCATCGCGGATCTCGTCGGCTGGTTCGGTGGAGCCATCGTCGCCAAGTACACCGACTTCATCGCGATCGAGCCCGCCTCCTACTTCGCGACCATGCGCCAGTACATGGACTTCGGCGACGTCCTGAACGGCCTGATCAAAGCGGAGTGCTTCGGCTTCGTGGTGGTCCTCGTCTGCTGCAACATCGGTCTCAACACCCGCGGCGGTCCGCGCGAGATCGGCGCGTCCGTGACCAAGGCCGTCGTCACCTCGCTCATCTCCATCCTGGTCCTGGACTACTTCGTGACCAAGGCCCTTTCCTAACCATGGCCACCGGCACCACCAATCCCTTCAGCGCCGCCACGATCCCGGCGGTGGGAGTGCAGATCGAGGGCCTGTCGAAATCGTTCGGCAACCTCGAGGTCCTCAGGGACGTCTCGTTCAACGTCGAGCCGGGGGAGATCTTTGTGCTCATGGGGCCCAGCGGCTCCGGCAAGAGCGTCCTCCTGAAGCACATCGTCGGCCTCGAGCTGCCGTCGGCCGGCCGCGTCCTCGTCGACGGCCTCGACGCCTCGTCGGAAGACACCCGCGAGCAGGTGCGCATGGCCATGGTGTTCCAAGCCGGCGCCCTCTTCAACTCGCTCTCGGTGTATGACAACCTCGCCCTCTACCTGCGCGAGCATCGCGTGGCCAACGAAGCGGGCATCCGCGACAAGGTCATGCGGGCGCTCCAGATCCTGTCGCTGGACAACGCCGCACAGAAATTTCCCTCCGAACTTTCCGGCGGCATGCGCAAGCGCGTCGCGATTTCCCGGGCGCTGGTGATGGAGCCGCAGTTGATGCTCTACGACGAGCCCACCAGCGAACTCGACCCGGTGATGGGGGCCACCATCGCAGAGATCATCGCGACGTTGAAGGAGGAATACCATGTCACCTCGATCGTGGTGTCGCACGATCGGGATCTGACCCTCGCGATCGGCGAGCGCGTGGGAATCCTGATGGGCGGCAAGCTGCTTTTCCTCGGCACGGCGGCGGAATTGCGCAGTCCGAAGGACCCGAAGATCGCCGACTTTCTCAGCCCGAAGATCGATCTAAAGAATCCCCGTTTCAAGCAACTGGAGACCTGAACCATGAACAACCACCAACAGACCGCCCGCGTCGGCCTCTTCTTCCTCCTGGGCATCGCGCTCATCTGGGTCACGTTTGAAACCCTCAGCGGAGGCAAAGTATTCCAGGATGAGGGCTACCAGCTCATCGCCGGCTTCGAGAGCCTCAAGGAACTGAAGGAGGGCGACGAAGTCCGGATGGCCGGCGTCAAGATCGGCGAGGTCCTGCGCACCCAGCTCGCCGGCCGCCGCGCCGAAGCCGTGCTGCGCATCGGCTCCCAATATGAAATCAAGGATGACGCCGTCGCCACCATCGTGATGGCCGGCTTGATCGGCACCAATTACATCGGCCTCGATCTCGGCTCGCGGGACGCGGGTGTCCTGCCCCCCGGCGCCGAAATCCGCACGAAGTCCACGCCCGACATCAACTCCGTCATGGCGGAGATCGGCCAGCTCAGCCAGAAGCTCGATGGCGCCCTTGGAAACCTGGGCAACGTCTTCGGTGGCGATCCCAACAAGCCCGGCATCATCCAGAAGATC
>CAINHV010000422.1 GCA_903848965.1 uncultured Opitutia bacterium
CTTACGAATTGCCAACACACCCCGGCGCGGTGCGCCACCCCTCTCCGAGAGGGGATCACAGGCCACGTCGGCCATTCACTTATTCTTCCTTGGTTCGACTTCTGTGGAACGGATTGGGATTTGGATCAAAGCGATGCCCGAGCGGGCGACCTTTACCTCCGGCTAACAATTCTCCGCTTTCGCCACACCAGCGCTTAACAGGCCGCGGGCATTCTTTGGGCGTTCGCTACTGGGACTGCTTCGAAACCATCCGCTCCGGATGAACGGCAATCGCCCGGTGGTGACGACCAAATCATGAACTCACTCCGCTCCCTCGCCCTCGTCTCCGTTCTCCTGGCCTCCAGCTGCGAGCTCTTCGCCGCCTCGAATTCCTCCAGGGCCCTCCTGTCCGCGTCGAGCGTCCCGGCCATCGAACTCGCGCCGGCGCTGCAAAAGCTCAACGCCCAGGTCGAGGATCGCGTGCAAACCAATCTCGATGTCGCCGTCCAGGAAATGCGCGCCGGTCTGCCGGATTCGATTCCGGTCGCAGCGGCCCCCGCGACGCAGGTCACCCCGCGGGTTCGGGGAATGGGGTTGGCGATGCGCCATCGTCGGGGCAACTGAGCCGGCGAAAAGGTCCGTAATTTTCGACCGCGGATTTCACGAATGCCGCGGATGGCAGCCGGATCAAGGTCACCAGGTAGTTGACCTAGGGTTGGGGTAGCCCTGCCCGTGAGGGCAGGGACTTCTCTATTGCTTCGCTCCATGACGTCCCGCTGCTCACGCAGCGGGCTACCAAGCGCTTGGCGATCGAAGGCCGACCATCGGCTGTTTGCGGGTGGATCGAACCGCGGTTGCGTGCACCGTAGCGCGATGCATGTCCCGAAGGAACCCGGTTCAGCCCGCCGCGGCCTGCCGTGGCGCCAGCTGGCTCCGCCCTTAATCCTGATCGCACTGATCTTCGCGAGTTCCAGTCGATCGTCGGCCGGTGCCCCGCCGATTCCCGGCATCGACAAGCTGGTCCACTTCGCCGTCTACGGCTTGTTGGCCACTCTGGTCTGTCGAATCGGGCCAGGTTGGCGGGCGGCGGCGTTCGCCATCCTCGTGGCCTCGACTTACGGGGCGCTGGACGAGTGGCATCAGAGCTTCGTGCCCGGTCGCAGTTCCGAGGTCATGGATTGGGTCGCCGACACCTCGGGCGCGATGCTTGGGGTCTTCGCCTACACTCGATGGCACGGTTACCGTCTCTGGCTCGAGCAGCCCTGCCGGCTGCCACGAAGGAAGCAGCCGCCCACTGGTGCGCCGATCGCCTGACGCCGGATCAGCGGCCTGGACTGGACTGAACCACCAGACCAGTTGAGGCTTTCCGCATGTCTCCGGTCGAGGGTAGCAAACGAATCGTACACCTGCGCTCGCAGGTGGAATCCCATGACGAGCGCTATTACCGGCGCGCGGCGCCGGAGATTTCCGACTTCGAGTACGACGTCCTGAAGGCCGAGCTGGCGGACCTCGAGCAGCGGTATCCTCAGTTCGCCCGGCCGGATTCCCCGACGCAGCGGGTGGGCGACGATCGCATCCAGGGTTTCCGCGAGGTCGATCACCGGCAGAAGATGCTCAGCCTCGACAACACCTACAACGAGGCCGAGTTGCGGGCGTTCCATGCCCGGCTCGGGCGGCTGCTCGATACGGGCGATCTTCGCTACACGGTCGAACCCAAGATCGACGGCCTCGCGGTCAGCCTGACTTATGAGCAAGGCGAACTGACGCGGGCCGTCACCCGCGGGCGCGGCGATCGGGGCGACGACATCACGGTCAATGTCCTGACGATCTCGTCGCTGCCCCGCCGGCTCCGCGGTCCGGCGCCGCGCGTCGTGGAGATTCGGGGTGAGATCTATCTGGCGCAGGCGGAGTTCGAGCGCATCAACGCGGAGCGCGCCGCCGCTGGCGAGGAACTCTACGCCAATCCGCGCAACGTCGCCGCCGGCACGATCAAGCTGCTCGATCCGGCCGAGGTCGCGCGGCGCAAACTCGCCATCGTGCTCTACGGCCTGGGCTATTGTGAGCCGGAGGTGGCGTCCTCGCAGACGGAACTTCACGGCTTGCTCGAGGCGTGGGGCCTGCCCGTGGTCGAACAGTTCCGCACCGTCCAGGGGATCGATGCGGCATGGGCGGCGATCGGCGAACTCGATGCCGTGCGCCGGACCTTCGCCTACGGAACCGATGGCGCCGTCGTGAAGCTCGATGCGTTTGCCGAGCAGCGCATTGCCGGTGCGACCGACAAGTCGCCGCGCTGGGCCATCGCGTACAAATACAAGCCCGACACGGCGCGCACCCGGCTCCGGGCCATCACCATCCAGGTGGGCAAGACCGGGATCCTGAGTCCGGTCGCGGAACTCGAGCCGGTCTTCCTCTCCCTCAGCACGATCAGCCGCGCGACGCTGCACAACGAGGAGGAGATTCGCCGGAAGGACATCCGGATCGGAGATTTGGTGGAGATCGAGCGGGCCGGCGAAGTGATCCCGGCGGTGCTGCGGTCGTTTCCGGAGGAACGTCCGGCGGGCGTGGAGCCCTTTGATTTGGTGAAAGCGGTCGGTGGCCATTGTCCCGTGTGCCGGGGCCGGATCGCGCGCGTCGTCGTGGCGGGTGAGGGCGGCGAAGGGGTGGCGTGGAAGTGCCAGAATTACGACTGCGCGGCGCAGCGGACGGGACGGCTGGTTTTCTTCTGCGGCCGCCGGGCGCTCGCGATCGACGGGGTGGGGGACATCGTGGCCGCGAAGCTGGTAGAACTGAATCTCGTGCGCGATCCGCCGGATCTGTATGACCTTTCGCTCGAGACCTTCGCGACGCTGAACCTCGGCACGGCGGACGAGCCTCGCATTTTCGGCGAGAAGAACGCGGCGAAGATTGTCGCCGCCCGCGAGGTGGCGCGCACGTTGCCGTTGGAGCGCTGGCTGTATGCAATGAGCGTGCCCGAAGTCGGCGAGACCACGGCGCGGGAACTCGGACGCCGCCACCGGAACCTCGCGGAGCTGGCCGATTCGGCCCTGTTGCGGGCGGTCCTGCAGCGGGCGGAACTGGAACGGGAGAAGGAGCGCGAGAGCCCGAATTCAAAAAAGAATCCCGCGCAGGACGAGGCGGAGCGCGAACGCCGCAAAGTCCGCCGTGGCGAGATCGATCAGGAACTGGACGCGTTGCTGGGCGGGCCGCTGGCGGGCGTGCCGTCTGAGGTCGGTCCCTCGGTGGCGGCGAGTGTTTTGGAGTTCTTCGCCAGCGAACCCGGGCGGCGGCTGCTCGCGAAGTTGTCGGCCCTGGGAATCGATCCGCAGGGCACCGTGATGGCCGCGGGATTATTTACCGGGAAGACCTTCGTCCTGACGGGCACCCTGCCGACGCTGAAGCGGGAGGAAGCCGAACAGAAGATCCTCGCAGCCGGCGGCAAGGTCAGCGGCAGCGTGAGCAAGAAGACCACCTATGTCCTCGCCGGCAGCGACGCCGGATCGAAGCTCGAGAAGGCCCGATCGCTGGGCGTGGCGATCATCGATGAGGCCGAATTCCTGCGGCTGACGGGCACCTGAGGCGGAACCGGGCAGTGGATGGAGGGCCGTCGCTGGTCGACGGGCCTGGGGCTCGCGCTGGCGGTGGTGAGTGTGGCTGGGCGGGCTGCAGAGCTGGCCCGGAGGTCCGGGAGTTGATTGAGCAGAACCGCCGGTTGCAGGAGCAGGTGGGGCCCGGCAGAAGACCATCGACGAGCTCACCGGGAAGGTGGGCGAGGTGCTCCAGGCCAGCGAGCGCCACGAGCGCGCCTTGATCAGAGCTTTGCCAACACGCGCCGGATCGTGGCGAGCGCACGCGTGGCCTTGGGCTCGGAAAAGCGAAAGACCGGCCACTTGATGCAGATGACCGGCGTCGTGCTCGACGGCAGTCCGGCCCAGACGGCGACCGCGATAATGTTCGGATCCGACTCGCGGTGGTTCCACGCGATGCCCTTGGTTCGGGCCAGTTCGATCTCGGCCTGCAGCCGCCGGTCGTTGAGCTTCGCCGCGAGATCCGGGCGCTGGGAAAGCAGGAGTTTTCCCGTTGCCGTCCGGTGCAGCGGGTAAAGGGAGCTCTTGAGCGGATCGATCGTCAGAGAGTGATCGGCCTGCACCCAATCGATGAAGCGCACGCCTTCGCCTTCGCTGACGCCCAGTTCGACGAGTTCCTGCACCTCCGTCGCGATCGCCCGGATGGCCTCGTGATAGTGATGCTTGATCTCGCTGTAGGTGTCCCGGCTGCACCATTCGTGAAACCGATCGGTCGACCGCCACACCCCCTCGCTGCGCACCGCGAGACCGTAGAGCTCGAGCGTCTGCAGCATCCGGAGAATCGACGTGCGAGGAAGATTGAGCCGCGCCACGAGGGTGGGCATCGCCAATCCCTCCGGGCGTCGCGCCAGGACGGTCATCAAATCGAGGCCCTTGAGGAACGAGGTGGCGACCGAGCGATTCTGACTCCGGGTGGAACGCATGCGGTGCCTTCCGTAGCGGCATTCCGGGGCGCAGCGCAAGCGGATGTCACGGTTCGCCGGCGAGGCCGGCCGGACCCAGCAGCGGAATTTTGTCCGGATCGCGGTCAATTGGTCCGTGGTCCATTGACCAAAGGACTCAAGGCTGTAGGATTTGGCTGTTACTTTTCTTGAACAATGCACCCTCCCAGTGAGAGGCTGCAGCGACCCCACCGGATTCTTCCCCGGGAACCCAGACGCCGGACCCAAAATATGAAAACGACCTTCCCGAAGACTTTTGCCCAGAGCCCCTACATCGCGAGCCGGCAGCCGTTGTCGCGGCGTCACTTCCTTCGGGGCGCGGGCATTGCGCTTTCACTGCCGTTTCTCGACTCGATGCTGCCGACGTTCGCCCGCGGCGCCGAGAGTTCCTCGCCGCTGGCCCCCGGGGCGAAGCCGCGCCGGATGTTCGCCGTGTGCAACAATCTGGGCCTCCTGCCGCGCAACTTTTTCCCCGTCGGGGCCGGCGCCGACTACAAGGCCTCGCCTTATCTTGAACTGCTTCAGGAGCACCGGAAGGACTTCACGGTGTTCAGCGGTGTCTCCTATCCGAATGTCGACGGGGGCCATCCGGCCGATGTCTGCTTCATCACCGGCGCGCCGCATCCGGGTAGCGGCTCCTTCCGCAACACCATCTCGCTCGATCAATATATCGCGGAGCGGATCGGCATCCAGACGCGCTTCCCCTCGCTCACGCTTTCGGTCAACACGCGGAGCCGCAGTCTCTCCTGCACCGGCACCGGCGTCGCCATTCCGCCCGAGGACAAGGCCTCGGATGTGTTCAAGCAGCTCTTCCTCCAGGGTACAGCGGCGGAAATCGAGGCTCAGATTCTGAAGCTCGAAACGGGCCGCAGCATCCTCGATGTCGTCGCGGGCCAGGCCCAGGACCTCCAGCGTGGACTCGGCCACAAGGACAAGAGCCGCATCGATCAGTATTTCACCAGCGTCCGCGATCTCGAGACCCGGCTGCAGGCTTCCCAAGGCTGGGAGCGCAAACCGAAGCCGAAGGTCGATGCCCCGGTTCCGGTCGATCCCGCCAGTCCCGCGGCCTACATGGAGAAAGTCCGCGTGATGTACGATCTGGCCAAGCTTGCGTTCCAGACGGACTCGACTCGCGCCATTACCCTCATGCTCGACAGCGTTGCCACGCCGGTCGTCGAGGGCATCCCCGATGTGGCGATCACCGAGGGTTACCACAATCTGTCGCACCACGGTAAGTCCGACGACAAGCTCACCCAGCTCCGGGCCCTCGATTTCGGTCACATGAAGCTCCTCGCGAAGATGCTCGCGGACTTCAAGTCGGCCTCGGAAGGGGAGGAGTCGCTCCTGGATCGCACCATGATCTATTATGGCTCGAACTTTGGTGACGCTAATTCGCACGTCTGCACGAACATGCCGGTGGTTCTCGCCGGCGGCGGCTTCAAGCACGGCCAGCACCTGGCCTTCGACACGGACCGGAATTATCCCCTGACGAATATCTTTGTGACGATGCTCCAACGCATGGGCATCGAGGCGGATCGGTTCTCGTCCTCGACTGGCACGATGCGCGGCTTGGAGATGACCTGAGGGCGCCTCATCGGAGGTGCTTTGGAATC
This sequence comes from uncultured Opitutia bacterium, assembly GCA_903848965.1. GTDB lineage: Bacteria > Verrucomicrobiota > Verrucomicrobiia > Opitutales > Opitutaceae > ER46. Next base: position 6,118 of record CAINHV010000422.1, read on the forward strand.
TCCCCAGAAATTTCAGGAAGGTGACCAGCCCGCTTGAATATTCGATGCTCAGCCGTAGCGTTTTGAGGCCGGTGCACCGATAAAATGTCCCTTGCTCCGGACAACCTTCAGAATTTCCAACCGTCATCCGCTAATCAGCCCGACCCCCGACCCAAAGTTATACCAATGAAAACACAGCCC
>CAINHV010000423.1 GCA_903848965.1 uncultured Opitutia bacterium
CAACCGAGGCGAAGCTGATGACACCGCCGACGGTCCCTTGAGCCTTCAAGTTGGATCTTCGTTCGGACGGGCCGGGACCGGCAGGGAGAGTTCGAGCTGGTTGTCCACTCCGAGCGCCCAGGCTTCGACCCCGCGCCGGCGCAGCGTGGCAGCGAACTCCTGGGCAAAGCCGTGGAGCGTGAACACCTGGCGGGGATTCACGGCCTCCACGAAGCGGAGGAGATCAGGGTAGTCGGCGTGGTCCGAGAGCGGGAACGCAGCGTCGCAACGGTAGCGATAGATGGCGCCCGCATCGAGGGCCCAGCCGCTGACGACGGCGGTGCGCGGCCGCGGAATCTGGCGCAGAAACGGCGAGGCGGGCGATTGCGGCGGACAGATGACGACGTGGCCCGTCAGCTCCTCGGCCGCGAATGGGCGGTAGGAGGGGAACACGATTCCAAACTCCTCATAGATCTGCGTGAGGCGGAGATTTTGCGGATGCAGCATCGCGGGCAGACCCGCCGCGGCGAGTCCGCAGAGCAGTTCCTGGCTCTTGCCGAGGCTGTAAGCGAACAGCACCGGCGTCGCGCCCTCGACGAGGGCCGCTCGGCAGAAGGCGGCAATGTCGGCCAGCACCTGCGCCGTGGGAGGAAAGACATATTTCGGACGGCCGAACGTGGTCTCCATGATCAGGACATCGGCGGCGGGCGTGGCGCAGATTTCGGCCGAGAGTCCCGGCTGCAGCTTGAAGTCTCCGGTGTAAAGCAGCCGCCCATGCGACTCGTGGGTGCGGAGACATTGCGCGGAGCCGTAGAGATGGCCGGCGGGATGGAGCGTGACCGTCGTGTCGGCCGTGAGCTGCTCTCCCTGCCCGAACGGCAGGACGTGCTCGAGCCGCCGGCCGGGCATCCGGGCCTGCATCAGTCGCGACGTCCCGGCCGAGCATAGGATCTCGTCGTGGCGCGCGATATGATCCGAGTGGGCATGGGAAACGAACGATCGCCGCTGCCGAAAATGGGCATCGAGCCACCAAGCGATCTGCGGGAGCCAGACACCCGCGCGAAATTCAACCTGCCACGACATCGGCGGGAAGCTTTGGGCGCCGTGCCCGAACCTCAAGCTGGGCCGCGCTTTTTCACCCAGAGCCGTATAATTTAATGTGTAACCGACTAGACGTCGTGGGAGCCAGGAAATGCGGGTAGGGGCGGGGCTCGGCCACGCCCGAATGGCTACGGCATTTCTTAACCTTCTCTAGCGCCAGCCGGGAAGGCGGGACAGCAGCAGGAGCAGCAGCAGCACCCCAACGAGCCACCAGTACCAGGCCACGCCGTTGATTCGTCGCGTGGGCTGGCCGGGACCGGGGGCGTCGTCGTTCGAAGGCTCCGGGAGATCCAGGCCGTCGTAGAGATCCACGGCCCGCCAGCCCGTCCGTTCGTCGGCGCCGCATTCGGGACAGGCGTGGGCGGTCCGCGCCAGGGCGGCGCCGCATTGGGCGCATTCGTCCGGCGGTGGCTGCTCAGGCATCGCTGGACTGAAAGTACTTCCGCTTCGCCAGCCGCCACGCGGTGACGAAGAACGCCGTCAACGGCACGGCGAGCAGCATGCCGAGGATGCCTCCGAAGGCCGTGCCCCAGAAGAAAACCGCGAAGATAATCATCACCGGATGCAAGCCGGTTTGATGGCCCATGATTTTCGGCGTCAGGAACCACGCCTCGATCGACTGGACGATGCCATTGACCAGTAGCACGAGGCCGACGAGTTGCCAGCCGCCGGCGGGCTGGAAGAACGCGAGGGGGAGAGCGACCGCCAGGCCAAGGATCGTGCCGAGGTAGGGCACGATATTGAGGATGCCGAGGGCGAGGCCGATGAAGAGACCGAACTTGAGCCCGACGACGCTGAACCCGAGAGCAAAGAGGACACCCATGCTGAGGCCAATCAGAAGCTGGCCCCGGAAAAAGGACTCCACGATGGCGACAAACTCACTGGCGAGGAAAACGAAGTCCTCCCTCAGTCCGACGCGGAGGAAGGGCACCTGCGTGCCGAGGTTCCGCGTCGGTTCGCCGCGCATCAGCAGGAAGAAGAAGAGGTAGACCGGAATGATCGCGAAGTGGGTGATGAAGGCGAGGACGTCGAACACACCACCGAACGCGGCCTGAAGGGACGGGATCGCATGGTTGAAAACCGCCTTGCTCTGGTTCGCAATCGCGTCGGCGAGGCTGCGAATACTCGGATTGGCGAGATGCCGTTCCGCGAGGGTGATCCACTGGGGGTAGTGGTTCGAAATATAACTCAACGCATTAGCCCAGAGATCGGGCAGGTACACGATGAAGTTGATGAGCTGATCTATCACCGGCGGCAGCACGAGCACGAGGGCGCCGGCCGCGAGCAGGACGAACACGCCGTAGAGCAGAACGACCGCGACGACCCGGCGAATCCCGAGTCGTCGCTCCACGCGCTCAACCAGCGGGCGCAGCATGAGCGCGAGGACGCCCGCCACGGCCAGCGGCCACAGCACGCTGGAAAAGAACATCAGGATCCGCCCGAGCACGAACACCGCGGCAATCAGGAGCGCCATCGACCCGAGAAAGCTGAGCAAGGTCAGCGCCACGCCCACGACGCGACGCTGGCTCGTGGAGAGGATCGGAGGAGTGGACTCGGCGGGCACGGCGATGGTCGCCAAGGGGAATCTAGTCGGGAAAAGTAAGCCAGTCGAAAGGAGGCGTCCGTCACCTCCGGAATGCCCGGGCTGGATTCGTTCAGCGCGCCTTGGGGTGGGGCAGCGCAAACGGCGCGACAGTGTGGCCAGTGTGATGGCGCCACAACCAGCGGGCCATGGCGGGCAGCAGCACGATCGCGGCGACCATGTTGACGAGGAACATGAAGGCCAGGAGGATTCCCATGTCGGCCTGAAACTTCAGGCTCGAGAAAGCCCAGGTGCTGACGCCAATCGCGAGGGTCAGTCCCGTGAACACCACGGCGGTGCCCGCATCCTTGAGGGCGCTCCACATCGCATCCTCGAAATACTCTCCGGCCTCGAGCGCCGTCTGGAGCCGCGCGAAAATGTAGATCCCGTAGTCAACCCCGATGCCCACGCCCAGGGCCACGACCGGCAGCGTCGAAGTCTTCAGCCCGATCTCGAGGTACACCATCAGGGCATAGGCCAGGTAACTGACGAGGGCCAGCGGCAGCACGATGCAGAGCGCGGCGCGGACGGACCGGAAGGTCACGAGGCAGAGGACGATGACCGCGCCGAACACCCAGATCAGGATGGGGCGCTCGGCGGCGGCCACGACTTCATTGGTGGCGGCCATGACGCCGGCGTTTCCGCTCGCGAGGAGAAACTTCGCCTTCGGTGAAGGGTTCGCGGCGATGAAGGCCTTGGTGGCAGCGGTCACGGCCCGGAGCGTCGCGGCCTTGTGATCCGTTAGGAAGATCATGATCGGCATGACGCTGCCATCGGCATTGAGCAGTCCGGTCGCCGTCTCGATGGGCGACACGGCCTGGGCCAGCGCCTGTGGATTGCGGGGCAGGACTCGCCATTTCAGCGATCCCTCGCTGAACCCGGAGTTCACGATCTTTGCCATGGCCGGCAGGGAAATGACCGACTGCACCCCGGGCACGGTGCGGATCATGCCCTCGAACCGATCCATCAGTGCGACCACGTCGTAGTCGACGCAGCCATTGGGAACCGTCTCGACCATGACGGAGAGAATATCGACCCCGATGCTGAACTTCGAGGTGATGATCCCGGTGTCGAGGTTGTAGCGTGAATCCGGACGGAGCTCCGGCACGCCGGCCTGCGTGTCGCCGATCCGCACCTCACCGGATTTCCAGAACGCCCAGCAACCCAGGACGGAGGAAACAACGATGATGATCATGGACGGACGCGGCTGCAGTCCCTGCACCAGGCGGCGCCAGAGGGCGTCACCGGCCACCCGACGACCGGCGACCCAGAGGGCGTAACCCGGTGGCAGGCGCAGGTACGAGAGCAGCAGCGGCAGGAGGAAGAAGTTCGTGAGGATGATGACGGCCACGCCGAGGCTCGCGGTGATCGCGAGTTCCTGAATCGCCGGCACCTTGATCACCAGCATGGTGATGAAACCCACCGTGTCGGTGAGGAGGGCGACGATCCCCGGGAGGATGAGCTGGCGAAACGCCGCGCGGGCCGCCTCCGGGCCGTCCTGTCCCTTGAAGACCTCGTTGCGAAACGTACAGACCTTCTGGACCCCGTGACTGACGCCGATGGCGAAGACGAGGAAAGGGACGAGAATCGAAAACGGGTCGATGCCGTAGCCGAGCGCCGTGATGGCGCCGAGCTGCCAGACCACCGCGACGAGCGAGCAAACGATCGGAGCGGCCGCGAGTTTCCAGCGGCCCGCATAGTTCCACACCAGCAGGGCCGTGATGAACACCGAGACGGCAAACAACGAGAGCACGCCGCGCGCGCCGTCGCGGACATCGCCCATCACCTTCGCGAAGCCGATGATGTGAACCGTGATCGCGCCACCCGTCTCCCGTTCCACCCGGGTGCGAATCGATTCGAGCCGGGCCGCGACCGCCGGGTAGTCAATCTTTGCTCCCGTGGAGGGATCGATTTCCAGCAGGTGGGCACTGACAATGGCGCCGGAGAAATCATTGGCCACGAGCTGGCCCAGCTTGCCGGACTTGATGATGTTCTCGCGGACGCGGGCGAAGTTCGCGGCGGTCGGCGTGAAGTCGGCTGGGATGACATCGCCCCCCGAAAAACCATCCTCGACGATCTCGATGTAGCGCACGTTCGGCGTGAATAGGGACTGCACCTGCGGGCGATCCACGGCGGGCAGGAAGGTTACTTCGTCCGTCACGGCCTTGAGCTGGCCGAAGAACTCGGCGTTGAGGATGTCGCCCTGCCTCGCGACCAGGGCAATCAGCACGCGGTTGGCGCCGCCGAAGAGCCGTTGATGCCGGGTGAAGACCTGAATGTACTCGTGGTCCGTGGGGAGCGACTTGTTGAAACTGGCGTCGACGCGAAGCTGGGTGGCGCAATACGCCATCAAGGCCGTCAGCAGCGCGAAGACTCCGACGAGCGTGCCGCGGTGGCGGAACATCCAGGCGGTTAGCTTTTCGAGGAACACGGGGCGGGAGGTGAGGCCGGCGTCAGGGCGTGCGGCCGTCGGTTGCGTTGCGATCCAGGACGGTGGCGCCGTCTTCCCCGAGCGCGAGAATTCGTCCGTTGGCGAGCGGGATCAGCTCGGCGACGGCGGTGCGCGGCGCCCCGGATGCCGGAGCCACGGACTTCCCGCCATCGCGGCTGACGAACAGAGCCCGCGCCTGGCCACCGAGGACGATGAGATCGCGTCGAATCATGATCGCGGTGGCGAGCATCATGGGCGCCGGGACGGCCACGGCCTTCCAGGTTTCGCCATCATCCTCGGATCGGAAGAGATGCCCGCGCAGTCCGTGCGCCAGCAGCGTCCGCGCATCCAGTGCCAGGATACCGTAGAAGGAACCTTCATAGGGCGCGGCGATCGGCTCCCAGGTGGCGCCGCGGTCCCGGGAACGGAGCAGCGTGCCGCTTTCACCCGCGAGATAGAGCGTCCCACCCGGCCCGCGCGTGATTCGGTTCAGATGCAGATCGCCGGCCTGGAAGGAGCGCCGTTGCCAGGTGCGGCCACCGTCCGCGGTGGCAAGACAGAGGCCATAGGCCCCGACGGCGATCACGTGGTCGGCATCCACGGCGAGCACATCGAGCAATGAGTCCTGCTGGTTGTCGCCCTGGTACTGGCGCGTCCAGGTGCTGCCGCCATCGCTCGTGGCCAGGATCACGGCGTCGTGTCCGACCGCCCAGCCGCGGCGGCCGTCGTCGGCGAAACTAACGCCGGTCAGTGTCGCGTGCGTGGGCGCGGCGGCAGATTCCCAGGATTGGGCCTGATCGGTGGAACGGAGGATCGTGCCGCGTTCTCCGACGGCGATGACGGCCGATTCCGTGACGGCTCCGTCCAGCAGCAGCATCCGCGGAGTGCTGACGGCGGCGGCGGGCCGGACGGGCAAAACCGCCAGACTCAGGACGACGGCGGCGAGTCCGCCGACCCTGGGCCAGGCACCGGTTCGGAGAGTCGGGCGGGACGGCGGCATCCGGCAGGGGCGACGCGGAAAGGGAAACCGGTGATCGCGCGCCGGCGTTTCGATCAGCGCAGGCCTTCGCGGCGCAGCGTGTCCGGGGTGTAGTCGGCGGGCGAACGCTTGAGCGAAAAATCGTACATCGCGTTCTCGTTATCGAGCCCGACCGCCAGGTAGCGGCCATTCTGCAGATCGAGATGCACTTCGAGCGTGCTCCAGAAGGTCTGGGCCTCGTAGTAATTGATGCAGTGCGCCTCGGAAACCCGCCAAATCTGGCCGCGGCCATCGTACTGATCGGCCGCCACGATCTGCCAGCTATCCTCGTCGATGTAGAAGGTCCGCCGGGCGTAGAGGTGAGAGGTGCCCGGCTTGACCGTCGCATCGACGACCCAGACCCGGTGCAACTCGTAGCGGGTGAGGTCCTGGTTGATGTGGAGCGGCTTCAGGATGTCGTCGTTCTTTAACTTGTCGCTGTGCAGTCGGTACGAGTTGTAGGGCACGAGCAGCTCCTTCTTGCCGACGAGCTTCCACTGGTACCGATCCGGAGCTCCATTATACATGTCGAACTGGTCGCTGGTCCGCTGGCCATCCGCCGCGGTGCCGGGGTTGTCGTAGGCGACGTTCGGGGCGCGGGCGACCCGCCGGCGGCCCGTATTGTACACCCACGCGCGCCGCGGCTCCTTCACCTGGTCCATGGTCTCGTGGGCGATCAGGATGCTGCCGGCCAGCCGCGCCGGCGCCGTCACGGCCTGTTTGAAATAGATCAGCGTGTTGCTTTCCTGCAGCGCGGCCGCGGTGATGTCGGGCCGGGCGTAGTTGAACAGAAACTCGTCCTCGAGCTTCACGAGCTGATAACCGCCGCCCCGCTCGACGGCGGTCTGGTCGATGTGCCGGGTGGCGGCGACACCGCGGTATCGGGTGAGGAAATTCCAGACGACCTCGAGTCCGCTCTGGGGAATAGGAAAAGGGACGCCGCCGATCGCTCCGCTGATCCCGTTGCCGTCGGAAACGAGCTGCGCCCGGGTGGCGTTGGCCCGGGTCGCCTCGTAGACCCGCGTGGGATTCGAGGCGCTCCGGCGGGTCGGATACACGACCATCTTGTAGCTCGGGTAGGCCTTGAAGACCGCGAGCTGTCCGGGCGTCAGCCGGCCCTCATGCTGGGCCAGATTGGCCGGCGTGATGGTGTAGAGGGGCTGATCTGCGGCAAAGGGATCGGGGTGGTGATCGCCTTTCTTGTATCCGGCGGGCGGCGTTGTAATGCCTCCGGTCCACGCGGGAATCGTTCCCTCGGCATTGCCCGCCACCTCCGCGCCGAGCGGCGTGAGGATCTGGCCGAGACGGGCGGCCTCGGTTTCGGAGACAGCGCCACGAGCCGCGACGGCGGCGAAGGCAGACGCGAGGACCAGACCGGAAAGCGAGAGGGAGTGGTTCATACGGGCGGGTCAGAAGGAATATTTGATCGTACTCGCGAAGTAATCACGATCGGCCAGGAGATTGTACACACCGGCGCCGAAGAAGTTCACGTAGCGCAGCTCGAGCGACCATTCGTTGCGATAGGTGAACTCGACGGCGACGTTCACGCTCTTGCGGCCGCGGATGTAGTTGCCGAGGGGCATGGGCGTGTTGCCGCTGACATCGTGGGTGAAGGCCACGCTCGGCTGGAGATTCACGTTCGCAAAGACGCTGTTGTAGTCGAGGCGGGCGAGGATCTGGTAGCCCCAGGAAAAGCGATCTGCGAACGCACTGGGCGGGGTTGCCGGCAGCGTCGGCGTACCGGTGGCGGCCAGCGCGGCCGCGTTGGCGGTGGTGAACGTGCCGGAGCCGTCGTAGCGGAGCACGTCCTTGGAGGGAAGATTCGCCCAGACGCCGCCCACCTCGCCGAGCAGCGTGAACTGCTGCGAACCGAGGATGGGGCCGAAGACCTTCGTCAACGTGGTCTGCGCGGTCGTCACGCGGTGCCGGCGGAAACCGGGCACCTCGAGGTTGAGCTGGCCGACGTAGTTGCCGATCTGGTTGTTGGAGCCATAGGCCGCACCGGTGGAGTTCGTCAGCGAAGAAACGGTGGCGTAGAGCAGTTCCGCATCATCGACCTGGAGTGGGACGTCCTGCTTGACGGAGGCCTCGCCCTGCCAGGAGATGCCGGTGTTGCCGACCGCGGTGTTGAAGCTGAGGCCGGTCATCCGGATGTCCTCGGGGTACTCAGTGAAGTACCGGCCGGTGGCCGCGGCCAGCAGCAGCGCGATGCGACGGGCGCCGGCGATGGCGGCCTGGACCGGCGCTGATTGCAGCGTGCCGATTTCCAGGGGTGTGAGGGTCTGCGGCGCCGTCTGCGATTTTACGATCGCGCCAAAGACGAAGGCTGCCTGGGCCGCGGCGGTGGCGGAGGGCAGGCCGCCCTGGACGAAGGCCATCGTCAGCGGCACGGTGAGGTTGAGATTGATCGCCGAGGTGGGGGTGCGCGTGCTGATGACCGGCGAACGGCTGCTGTAGTTGGCGTAGTAGAGACCGAACTCGGTGTTGTTGAGCCGCGGCGCCAGCCACCGCACGGCCACCCCGTACTGGCCATGATTGCTGGGGCTTCGATCCGCCGCGCGGCCAATGCCGCCGAGCGTGCCCAGATCGGAAAGGGCGCCGGAGCCGAGCCAGACCTGAGATCCTCCGGGGCTCGCAAAATCGTTGGTCGAAAAATAGGTCCCCGCGGGTTCGAGTTCGTTGCGGCGGAACTCAAGCAACCAGAACGGCTCGATCGTGAGATTCTCCGCCACGCCGATGGAGGCCTTGACCATGTTCACCGGCAGGAATGCCTCCTTCAACTCGGCCCCGGGGTTGCGCAGTTTCGAGAGGTCGACCGGATTGACCACGTTGATGCCGTTGGGAAGGAAGGTGCTCTCGCCGAGACTGAGGACCTGGCGGCCGACCCGGAGATCCACGGGGATGTTGCCCCCGAGGTTGAACTTGAACCTCCCATAGAGATCGAGCCACTCGGCCCCGTTCACCACGCGGTCCTCGGCGCGGGCGGAGAGCGGCGTGCGCCGGGTCTTGCTGCTGCGGAGATCGGTGAACCAATAGCCGCGGGCCAGCAGGCCGAAGTCCCGGTAGTGGAGCTCGAGATCGTGCGAACCCTTGTAGAGCTGGGAAACCCAGCCGCGGCCGTAGTTCAGGTTGCCGTCGTCCGCATTGACCGAGTTCTGACGACCGGGGACGCCCTGGGAATTGTTGGCGGCGCCGTAATAATCAGGAGTGGGCTCCTGGAGCCGATAGATGCCTCCGAAGGACAGCGTCGTGTCGAACGCGCCGGTGACTTCACCGAACGTGAAGGGCGTCGCTCGGCCCGGGAGCGCGGCGAGGGCGAGGGCGAAGCCGGCCGCGAGGACGCGAAACACGGGAAGGGGGGCGCGGAAGGGCAGCGCAGAGAGCATGAAATTCATGGCGACGAGATCCTCCACGCCGCCGGGTCAGGGGTTGGCGTCGCGGAGTGGGGAAGGGGCAATACGAGCTGGACGGCGCAAGACAAAGGATGAGGGTAGCACTGGCGCAAGGGTGAAACGGGTCCGGCGCCGATGCTTCTCGCTTTGACGCCCGGCGGATAATCGCAACGTTGCGCGTCCGATCCATGCAGGGTCCCACCCACATCCACGTCAAGGGAGCCCGCGAGCACAACCTGAAGAATCTCGAGCTCAGGCTGCCCCGCGGGAAACTGGTCGTGATCACCGGGCCGAGCGGTTCGGGCAAGTCGTCGCTGGCGTTTGATACGATCTATGCCGAGGGCTACCGGAAATACATCGAGTCGCTGAGCGCCCAGGCGCGGCAGGTGCTCGATCAGTTGAAGCGTCCCGACGTCGACTTCATCCACGGCCTCTCGCCCGTCCTGGCGATCGAGCAACGGATCGGGGCGGGCGGGCCGCGCAGCACCATCGCCACGGCCACCGAGATTGCGGACTACGCGCAGCTCCTGTGGGCGCTCCTCGGGCAGCAGGTCTGCCCCAAGGATGGCGGGCGGGTCGTGCAGCGTTCGCTCGATGACAACGTCCAGCGCATCCTCGCGGAGTGCGCCGGCGAACGCGTGGTGCTGCTGGCGCCCTTCATGCGGGCCAAACCCAGCGTGTTGCGCGAGGAGTTGCCGCGGCTGCGGCAGCGGGGCTTTCAGCGCGTCCGGATCGCCGGGGAAATCAAGACCCTCGACGATCCCAAGCTGGTGCCGTCCGGCGGCGGTACCCGCGAGCTGGTGGTCGAATTGGTGGTGGACCGGCTGCTGGCCAACGCCGATCAGCGCAGCCGGCTCGCCGACTCGCTGGAACTCGCGTTTCGCGAGGGCAAGGATCGCGCCAGCGTACTGGTGCAGCGCACCGCCGAGGAGCCCTGGCGCGAACTGCCGCTCAGCCAGTCGCGGGCGTGCGAGGTCTGCGGAGATATTTTTGACAAGCTCACCCCGCGGCATTTTTCGTTCAGCGCGCGCGAGGGAGCCTGTTCGACGTGCGACGGGCTCGGGCGCAAACTACGCTTCGCCCCGGAATTGATCGTGGCGGACGCCGACAAGTCGGTGCGCGAGGGGGCGCTGAAGCCCTGGCGCATTGGAGGAAAGAATCTCATCATCAAACACAACGCGCTGCTCAAGCAGGTGGCGGAGCAGCTCCCGTTCGACGCGGACGTGCCGTGGAAGAACCTGCCGGAGGAAACGCGCCAGATGATTTTGGGCGGCGCCGGCGAGCGGCAGTTTGCCTTCAAACTGCGCCGGATGCGCGAAGCCAAGGCCATGCCCTTCGAGGGTGTGATCGCGGACCTCGAGGATAGCTTCCGCCACACCCTGAGCGACGGGTTTCGGGCGCGGCTCATGACCTTCATGGTGAGCGGCGTCTGCCCCGAATGCCACGGCACGCGGCTCAACGCCCGAAGCGGCGCCGTGCGGATGGAGCCACCCGCCGCGGACCCTTCCGCCACGCCCAAGCCCGAACCTTCGCTCAACCCTCAACTTCCCCAACCCCCGCTCACTTTTCCCCAGTTCATGGCGCTGGATGTCGCCGCGGCCCACCGCTTCGCCACCACGCTCGTGGCGGCCCATGGTTCCAACACCGCCGTCCGCGAGGTCGTCACGGGTATCGAGCAGCGGCTGCATTTCCTCCTCGAGACCGGGCTCGGTTACCTGACGCTGGACCGCGACTACGGCACGCTCTCCGGTGGCGAAGCGCAGCGCGTGCGGCTCGCGACGCAACTGGGCATGGGGCTCGTGGGCGTCATCTATGTCCTCGACGAGCCGAGCGTCGGCCTGCATCCGCACGACAACCAGAAGCTGCTCGACACGCTGATCGCGCTGCGGGATCGCGGCAACACGGTGCTCGTGGTCGAGCACGACGAGGATACCCTGCGGCTCGCCGACGAGTTGATCGAGCTGGGCCCCGAGGCGGGCAGCGAGGGCGGATCGCTGCTCTTCCAAGGGACGCCGGCCGCCTGTGCCGCGCTCCCGCCGCGGCTGTCACGGACGGGCGGATACCTGTCCCGCCAGCTCAAGGTCGAACGCGAGGCCAAGGCCAAGGCGCCCGATGGCGCTTGGCTCACCGTGCGGGAAGCGAAGGCGAACAATCTGCGCGGCATCGACGCGAAGTTCCCGGTCGGGCTGCTGACGTGCGTCACCGGAGTAAGCGGCTCCGGCAAAAGCACTCTCGTGCTCGACATCCTGGCGGCCGTCGCGGCCCGCAAGCTGAACGGCGCGCGCACGATCCCTGGCGCCCACCGGCAGATCGAGAATCTCGATTTCTTCGAGAAGCTGGTGCAGGTCGATCAGGAGCCGATTGGCCGCAGCCCGCGTTCGAATCCCGCCAGCTATGTGGATTTGCTGCCGCTGCTGCGCGATCTGTACGCCCAGGTCCCGCTGGCCAAGGTGCGCGGCTACAAGGCGAGCCGGTTTTCCTTCAATGTCCGGGGCGGCCGGTGCGAGCGCTGCCAGGGCGACGGCGCGATCAAGCTGGATATGCAGTTCATGCCGGACGCCTACGCGCCGTGCCCGAGTTGCGGCGGCCGGCGCTTCAACCGGGAAACGCTCGAGATCCTCTTTCACGGGAAGTCGATCGCGGATGTCCTCGAACTGACGGTGCGGGAGGCGATCCAGCTTTTCCGGAATATTCCGCGGGTGATGGACAAGCTCACCACGTTGGACGCGGTCGGGCTCGGCTACCTCACGCTGGGGCAGTCCGCCACGACGTTGTCGGGCGGCGAGGCGCAGCGG
>CAINHV010000424.1 GCA_903848965.1 uncultured Opitutia bacterium
ATATCGGGTTTTCCGCTGGGAAACGCATCCGGGCGCACTACCGTCCGTCTCCCCTCCCCGTCGGCCCGGCGCGACCGAGCGGCTGATTGCATGAAATCGTTCTCCCTCCTTTCCCTGCTCGGCCTCCTTGCCCTCCCCATGACCCCAGCCCGCGCCCAATCCCCCGGCGACCCTGCCCCGTTCCGGCTCGTCATGCTGGACCCCGGGCACTTTCACGCCGCGCTGCTCCAAAAGGGCATGTACCCGCAAATCGATCCCACCGTGCGCATCTACGCCCCGAAGGGCGCTGACGTGCAGGAGCATCTCAAGCGGGTAAACGCCTACAACTCGCGCGCGACCGATCCGACGCAGTGGAAGGCGATCACCTACACGGGCCCGGATTTTTTTGCGCGCCTGCTGCAGGAGAAGGCGGGCAACGTCGTCGTGATGTCGGGCAACAACCGCGACAAGCCCGCGCGCATCCTTCCGATCGTCGAGGCCGGCCTGGATGTCCTCGCGGACAAGCCGATGGTAATCGAGCCCGACGGTTTTCCGGCGCTGGAGCACGCGTTCGCCGCGGCGCAGGCGAAAGGCGCCATCCTTTACGACATCATGACCGAGCGGTCGGAGATCACCAACCTCCTCCAGCGGGAATTCGCCCGGCAGCGGAATGTCTTCGGCCAGCTCGCGACCGGCACGCCGGAAAATCCGGCCGTGGTGATGGAGAGCGTCCACTATTACTTCAAGACCGTCTCGGGGGCGGCGCTGAAACGGCCGGCCTGGTTCTTCGACGTGACCCAATCGGGCGAAGGCATTTCCGATGTCGGCACCCATCTCGTGGACCTCGTGCAGTGGGAGTGCTTTCCCGATCAGGCCATCGATCACACGACGGACATCGAGATAATCTCGGCGCGGCGCTGGCCCACGACGCTGACGCCCGCCCAGTTCAAAACAGTGACCGGGCTGGGCACGTTTCCCGATTACCTCCGGCCGACCGTGAAGGACGGCGCCCTGGCGGTTTTCGCCAACAACGAGGTCAGCTATCGGATCAAGGGCATTCACGCCAAGGTGATCGCCCGTTGGGACTACGAGGCGGCGCCGGGTACGGGTGACACCCATTATTCCCTGCTGCGCGGCACCAAGTGCAATCTGGTGATCCGGCAGGGTGCAGCGGAGAACCACCAGCCGACGCTCTACCTCGAGGCGGCCGAGGACACGGATCCGTTGACGTTCCGCCGCGTGCTCCTGCCGGCACTGCTGGAAATCCAGCGCAAGTATCCGGGCGTCGACGTCCTGCCGATGGAGACGTCGTGGAAAATCGTGATCCCACCCCAGTACCACGTCGGCCACGAAGCGCACTTCGCCGCCGTCACCGAACGTTTCCTCGGCTACCTCCGGACCCGCCAGCTCCCCGCCTGGGAGGTGCCGAACATGCTGGCCAAGTACTCTACCACGACCCGCGCGGTCGAACTCGCGCGCCGCAACCCCCAGGGAACGCCATGAAAACCTCCGTCCGATTCCTCGCGCTCCTGTGCACCCTCGTTCCGGCCTTGCGAGCGGATGTCACCCCCGCGCCGCTGTTCACCGATGGCGCCGTGCTGCAGCGCGACAAGCCGGTCGCCATCTGGGGCCAGGCCGATCCGGGCGAAAAAGTGACCGTCACCTTTGGCGAGCAGAAACGGGAGTCCACCGCCGGTGCGGACGGACGCTGGATCGTTTATCTCGATGCGCTGGCGCTGTCCCGCGACGGGACGGAACTCGTCATCGCCGGCCGCAACACGATCACGGTGCGGGACGTGGTGGTGGGCGATGTGTGGCTGTGCTCCGGCCAGTCGAATATGGAATTCGCCGTGAGCCGCGCCCTCAATGGCGCGCAGGAAGCGGCGGCGGCTAATTTTCCGCTCGTGCGGCACGTGAAGATCGATCGCACCGTCGCGGAATCCGCGGCCGTGCGCGTGCGCGCGACGGGTTGGAAACCTGCCACGCCCGAGCACGCCGGCAGTTTCACCGCGGTGGGTTACTTTTTCGCCCGCGAGATTCATCAGAAGACCGGCGTGCCGATTGGGATCGTCCACAGCTCGTGGGGCGGTACACCGATCGAGTCCTGGATGAGCACCGCGGCCCTCACGAGCGATCCGGCCTTTGCCATCGCCGGCGCGCGGTGGCGACAGATGGTGGCGGATTATCCCGCGGCCAGGACGGCCCACGAATCCTCGCTCGCCGAATGGACCAAGGCGGAAGCCGCCGCGAAAACGCAGGGCGCCCCGGCGCTCGCGGCGTTCATGAAAAAAAGTCCGCGCCCGCGGGCCCCGCGCGGCCCGGGCGACCCCTGGACGCCCGCGGGTCTGTTCAATGGCATGATTCATCCGCTGCTGCCCTACGGCCTGCGCGGCATCCTGTGGTACCAGGGCGAATCGAACGCGCCTCGCGCCGCGGAGTATCGTCCCCTCTTTGCCGCCCTCGTCACCACCTGGCGCGCGCACTTCGGCCAGCCGGAGCTTCCCTTTTATTGGGTGAATCTCGCCGACTTTGCCCCGGCCGATGATCCCAGTGGACGAAGCTATGCGTTCCTGCGCGAGGCGCAGACCCGGACCCTCGATCTGCCGAACACGGCGCAGGCGATCGCGATCGATGTCGGCGAGCGCGACGACATCCACCCGGCCAACAAACAGGAAGTCGCCCGCCGGCTCGCCCTGATCGCGAGAAACCGCCTGTATGGACTCGTCGGTGACGACTCCGGCCCGACGTTTGCCAGTGTCACGCGCGAAGGCGCCAACCTGCGGGTGCGGTTCACCCACGTGAGCACCGGGCTCATCGCGGCGGAGAAGCCGCCGCAAGCGCTGGAAGTAGCCGGAGCGGATCGCGTGTTTCAGCGGGCCAAGGGACGGATCGAGCGCGATACCCTGCTCGTCTCGACCCCCGGGGTGAAGGAACCCGTCGCCGTCCGCTACGCCTGGGAGAATTCTCCCGAGGCGAACCTTTATAACGGCGCCGGGCTGCCGGCCGTCCCGTTTCGATCGGACGACTGGTAATCCGCGCTTCGCGGACTAGCGGACTTCGTAGATTTCCAGGAGCGCGGACCCCGCGACACCGCTGCCGGAGTTCACCTGAATCGTGTAGGCACCGGCCGGCAGCGTCGCGACCACGGCCGCGTCCTTGCTGCCCGCCGTGAGGCTGAAGGCACCGGAGTTCTGCGCGGCGGCGGAGACCGTCGTCACGCTCGACACCCAGTTGTCGTTGCTCCCGAGAGCGGAGCCGACGGCATCATAAAGGGTGAGCGAAGGATCGGGCACCACGGCATCCGTCGTGTAGGCAGCCAGGCCCGGCCCGACCGCGCGCAACAGCACCTTCGCGGCGGTACCGCCGCCGATGACGAATCCGCTGATCAACGCATCGTTACCCGCGTCGGCCCGGCCGAGGCTGGACACATTGACCAGGCGGGAAGCGGTGCCGGTGCCCGCATCATAGATTTCGGCGAGCGCCACGCCGCCGGTGCCGCGCGGATCCGTGATTTGAATCGTGGAGTTGCCGGGCGCGAGCGTGACGAGCAGCGCGCTGTCAGCGCTGCCGCTCGCCAACGGGACTGCACCCGTGCGAACCGCGGCCTCTGCCAGCGCGGAGGCGCTGGCCCAACCCTCGTTCTGCGTAATGAAACTGCCGCTGCCGGCACGGGAGAGTTCGAGCCGGGTCGCCCGCAGGGCGTTCTCGACTCTAAATTCGTCCAGGCCGGGACCGACGCCGCGGAGGAGGACGGGACGCGACTCCGTACCGACGATCGCAAAGCCCAGCACGAGCGGGCTGCCGGCGCCGACGCGGCCGCGGGTCGAGAGATTGACGAGGCGTGCGGCGTTGGCCACGGCGCCATCCGAAGCGCTGGCGGCGACGATCTCCACCGTGCCTTCACCGGCGACGACAATGATGGTGCGGCGCGAGGCGATGCCCGTGAAGGGATCCACCACGACGACGGAGGCCGCGGACGCCGGCGAGGTGCTGGACCCACCCTTCATCTCCAAGGTCGTCAGATCGTTCGTGGGAGCCGGGCTCGAGAAGCTGAACTGGCGAACCAGTTCGTAGAAACCAGAGGACGTACCGCCGACGGTGGGCACGATACCGCGGGCGCGGATGTAGAACAAGCCGGTGGCGGGAAGCGAAAGTCCGCCGACCTGCCAGTTCGCGGTGCCGGCGACCCGGGTGCCGAGGGCGAGTTGAACCCACGTCTGCCGGTCGAGGGAGAATTCGAAGATCGTCGCCGCGAGTTCGCCGCCGGTGCCGGAGCGATTCCAGAAAATCGCGGTGCGATTCGGAGCCACGCCGAGGGTCTGCTGGGCCGGGGCGGTCGGAGCCAGCCGGGCGAGCCCGACGCGATTCAGTCCGCCGACGAAGGTGAACCGTCCGCCGATGACCAGGCGTCCGTCGGCTTGGAGCGCGAGTGCCGTGACGGCCCCGTCCGGGGCCGGGTTGAAGGTCGTATCGACGGTGCCGTTGGCATTCAGGCGGGCCACGCGGGCCACGGCCAGACCACCAAGGCTGGTGAAGTCACCGGCCAAGATCGCGCGGCCGTCCGTCTGCAAGGTGATCGAGTGGAAGGAGGCGGTGCCGCTCGAGACGGGGGTGAACGTCGAGTCGGCGCTGCCATCGGCGTTGAGCCGGGTGAGGGTGTGGCGAACGCCGCTGCCCTCACTGAGCACGAGGATTCGGCCATCGGACTGGACTGCCAGGCCGCGCACGGCGAGCCCGCTGAGGAGACCGGGCTCGGCGAGCGACGAGTCGAAACTGCCGTCAGCATTGAGGCGCGCGAGGCCGTTGCGGCTCTGGCCGCCGATGCTCGTGAAGGAACCCCCGACGAGAATCCGTCCATCAGTCTGCAGCGCCAGGGCGTAAACCGCGGCGTTGGCATTGGGATTGAAGGCGGCGTCGACCAAGCCGTCGGCCGTGATCCGGGCGAGCCGGTTGCGGGCGACTCCGCCAATCGTCGCGAAATTGCCGCCGATGATCGTCTGGCTGCTGGGCAGGGCGAGCAGCGCGTTCACCGCGCCATCGGGCCGCGGCTGAAAGGACGCACTGACCGAGCCATTGTCGTTGAGGATGGCCAGGTTTCGCGCCGGCACTCCGCCCACAGAGGCGAAGGAGCCGCCGAGCATGATGGAGCCGGTGGGTTGCAGGCCGGTGAAATTGCCGCCCACGAGGACGCTGCCGTCGGACAGCGAGCCCACGGCGAAGACGTCGCCATTGACGTCGGGATTGAACCCGAGATCGACGGCGCCACTGCTGTTCACGCGCCCCAGGCCACTCCGGGTGATTGGCACCGTCTCGCTGGGGGACTGCAGCGTGGTGAAGGGACCCGCGACCACGACACTGCCGTCGGGCTGGACCGCGATATTCGTCACGGCGCTGTTCGCGCTGGGGTTGAAACCTGAGTCGAGCGTACCGTCGGCGTTCACCCGGGCGAGGTTGTTGCGCGTGATGCCGATGGCGCTGCCGTTGGGCTGGACGACCGAGAACGCGCCGCCGAAGACCACCTGGCCATTCGTCTGCAGGGCGACGGAATTGACGGGGCCGTTGACGTTCGGATCGAAGTTGGCGTCGAGTTTACCGTCCGGGTTCAGCCGCACGATGTTGTTGCGCGTCTGGATGAAGGTCTGGCTATCCGACTGCACGATGGTGAACTGGCCGCCGGCGATCACCTTGCCATCGCCTTGAATCACGAGGGTGCTGACCGGCGCGTTCGGGATCGTGGCAAAGGCGCGATCGAGCGTGCCGTCCGCATTCAGCCGGCCGATATAGGCCTGCGGCACGGCGGCCACCTGGCCCTTGGGCACGAAGCCGGTGAAGCTGCCCCCGACGATCGCCTTGCCGTCGGCCTGCAGCGCGATCGCGGATACCCGGCCGTTGGCGTTGGGATCGTAGTCGGCGTCGAGCGAACCGTTCTGATTGAGCCGGGCGATCCGGTTGCGGGTGACGCCGTTCACCGCGGTGAAGGCGCCCACGATGAGGATCTTGCCGTCGGGCTGCACCACGATGCCGGACACGCTCGCATTGGGACTCGCGGAGAACGAGGAATCGAGGGCCCCGGTCGCCGTGAAGCGCGCGAGATTTCCGGCCAGCGGAGTGACGGCGTTGGTGAAGGAACCGCCGACGATGACGCTGCCGTCGCTCTGCCGGGCAAAGGCATAAACTTCACCCGCGAGCGGAGAATTCGGGCCGCCGTTGAACGCGGCCCGCTGGGTGCCGGGCTGGTCGAGCCAGGCAAAACCGCGGACGGGCGTCCGGACGAGCGCTCCGTTCGGACGGATGGCGACGGCATTGACCGCCCCGTCCGTGGTGAGCGCGCTGCTGAAGGTGGGATCCACCGGGCCTTCGGGATTGAAGCGCGCGACGTTGGAACTGCCCGCGCCACCGAGGTCGGCGAAGGAGCCCGCCGCGATGATCCGTGCATCGGCCTGCACGGAGAGCGCATTGATCTGCGCGCCCGTGGCGCCGCCAGCCTTGACCTCGAATCCGGTGTCGAGGGTTCCGTTGGTGTTGATGCGCGCGAGATACTTGCGGGGCACGCGGGTGGCGCTGCCTGTTGGCTGGAGGGAGACGAAACTGCCACCGACGAGGATCTTCCCGTCGGACTGAATCTTGATCGAGTCGACGCGATTACCGGAGCGCTCGTTCAACTCCAGATTGAAGGTCGAATCCACCGTGCCATTGGTGTTCAGCCGGGCCGCATACCGGCGCTGTGTCCAATTGGCGGCGCCGTTCGGCTGCAACGTGGTAAACGAGCCCCCGATGACGACCTTGTCGTCGGACTGGATGCCCATCGAGATGATCGGCGAGTCAGCCTTCGGATCGTAGGTCAAATCTAGGGTGCCATCGGCATTGAACCGCGCGATGCGCAGGCGCGGGGTCGCGGGGATGACCCCGGTGATATCCTTGGGTTGCAGACTGGTGAAGATGCCGCCCATGACCGCCTTGCCGTCCGATTGCACGACGATCGCCGTAACCTGGCCGCTCACGCTGGGATCGTAGTTGCGATCGACCGTGCCGTCCACGTTGAGCCGCGCGACGCTGAAGCGCAGGAAACTTTCCGGCTGCGAAGTGGCGGTCGAGGCCCCGGGCGTGAAGGCCAGGAAGTCGCCGCCAACGAGAATCTTGCCATCCGGCTGCAGTA
Source organism: uncultured Opitutia bacterium (assembly GCA_903848965.1). GTDB lineage: Bacteria > Verrucomicrobiota > Verrucomicrobiia > Opitutales > Opitutaceae > ER46. The sequence goes on from CAINHV010000424.1 coordinate 7,136, forward strand.
CCATGACGGCGAGCGTCGAGTTCGGCGACGGGTCGAAGCTGGCGTCGAGGGTGCCATCCGCGTTCAGCCGGAGGATGTAGGCGCGGGAGATCGAATCGGTTGCGCCGACGGGCCGAATGGCTGTGAAGGAGCCGGCGACAAGGATCTTGCCGTCGGACTGGAGGGCGAGGGCGCCGGCCTGATCGTTGAGGTCGGGGTGAAACTCGGAGTCGATCGTGCCGTTGGGATTGAGCCGCGCGATGCGCTCGCGGGTTTCGCCGCCAATGGTCGTGAACGAACCCGCCACGATGACCTTGCCGTCGGGCTGCATGACCGCCGCGAGGACGCGGCCGTTGAAGTTGGGATTGTAGGTCGAATCGACGGAGCCGTCGGGATTCAACCGCGCGAGATAGTTGTGGGTCGCGCCGCCGACGTTGGTGAACGAACCGCCGACGATGATTTTTCCATCCGCCTGGATCGCCTCGGTCAGGATCCGGCCGCCGGCATCGATCTCGAAGGTCGAGTCGAGTGAGCCATCGGGATTCAGCCGGGCGAGCCGATTGCGGCTGATCGCCGTCGGGGCACCAAGCGGCTGGGCGTGGGTGAACAAGCCGCCCAACACGACGCGACCATCCGGCTGGAACGCGATCGCGTTGACGCTCGCATTGAAGTTGGGATTGAACGCCTGATCGATCGTGCCATCGGGATTATACCGGGCGAGATTGCTGCGCGTGGTGAGCGCGGTGCCGCGACCCCAGAGCGTGACGAAGGTACCGCCGATGAGGATGCTGCCGTCGGGTTGCACGCCAATCGCGGCGACGGGGCCGCTGGCGTTGGTGACGAAATCGACGTCGAGGGAGCCGTCGGCATTGAGCCGGGCGATGCGCTCGCGCATCGCGGGCGTCACCTCGGTCGCGGGATCAGGGGTGGTGTCGCCGTGATTGTAGCGGGCGGCAAAATCGACCGGGAGGTCTTCCCACCGCGCCGCGCCGAACTGCCGCAGGACCAGTGCCGCCCAGTTGTTGAAGGCATTCTGGCCGGCCGGGCTGGTGGTGTCCTCAGTCGGGAAAGTGGTCTTGAACAGTTCTGTGAGCTTGTCGAAGCCCTCAAAACCCACTGGCCGCGGCGGATAGCCGAGCGGCAGGAGCGTCGTGAAGGCGCCGCCGATGAGAATCTTGCCGTCCCGCTGGATCGCGATGGCCGCGACCGAGTTGTCGGCATTGGGATCGAACTCAGAGTCGACGGTGCCGTCTCTATTCAGCCGGGCAATCCGGTTGCGCGCCGTGGCCGCGGGCTTGCCGTTCTCCTGAAACCGGACGAAACCGCCGCCGACGAGAATCTTCCCATCCACGTGGATGGCGAGCGCGAGCACCATCGAGTTCGGGTTCGGGTTGAACGCGGTGTCGAGGCTGCCGTCGGGGTTGAGCCGGGCGAGGTAGTTGCGCGTCGTGGACGCGGCGGCGCCGATGGGCTGGACCGTGGTGAAACTGCCGCCGACCACGATTCGGCCGTCGGCCTGCTGAACCAAGGCGTGGACTTGGGGTTGCAACTGGCCGCCAAAATTGGGGTTAAATGCTGCATCGAGGGTCCCATCGGGGTTGAGCCGGGCGATCCGGTTGCGCGTCACCGGCGTTTCCGAGCCACTGGGTTGAATCGTCGTAAAATCGCCGCCAATCACGATCTTACCATCAGGCTGGACGAGGACGGCGCGGACCGGGCCGTTGGCTTTGGGATCGAAGGCGTGCTCGATCGATCCATCGGCGCCAAATCGAGCCAGGTTGCTCCGATGCACCCCGACACCAATATTGCGGAAAATTGCAAACTGGCCGCCGACCACTACCTTGCCATCGACTTGGATCGCTACTGCATAGACGTTGCCATCGGAATTGGGATCGAAGCCGTCCGAAGCGGAGGGGGTCTGGGCAGAGAGGGCAGTAAAGGTGGCCGCGACGGCGGCGACTGAGAGCCGGGCATTGCGCACCAACGACCGGAAGAACGAGGCTAGGAGCATGGAAAGGGTGGGGCCGGACGAGGAAAGTGGGAGAAAAGGCGTAGACAAGGGGGGCAACGTTGGGCTTCGGCGCGTCTCAAGGCAAGCGATGGCTGGGGGAGCTGGCAAATTTGATGTCGGACGAATCGAGCGGCATTTGGCAACCCGGTAAGAGTGGGATCATCCGGGACGGTTCCGTCAAATCCGGGGAGGCCGCAGCCACGGGGTTGTGATACGTGGCGGCGACCGATTCGTGAGGCCCGCCCGGACCCAAGTGCTCAGCCGAGCTTGCGGAAAGGAGGAGGCGTGGCATCGTCCTCCTCCGCCATGAACCTACGCCCCTCCCTTGCCCTCATGTCCCTGTTCACCCTTCTGTTCGGAATGGCCAAAGCCGATCCGCTCAATGTTGGCGACGCCGCCCCGATTGTTTCCGCCGCCACCGATGCCGGTGCGACGCTCAACCTCGGCGACGTCTATTCAAAGAACCAATACACGCTCGTCTGGTTCTATCCCCGCGCGCTGACCGGTGGCTGCACGAAGCAGGGCTGCTCCCTGCGCGATGCCAGCTCCGAGCTCACCAAGAAGGGCGTGGCGGTCGTCGGGGTCAGCAATGACCCGGTCGCGAAGCAGAAGGAATTCAAGGACACCAACAACTTCCCGTTCCCCCTGCTGGCCGACACCGACCGCAAGGTCATCAACGCCTTCGGCCAGGTCGGCAATGGCGCCGCCAAGCGCGAAGCCTACCTGATCAAGGGCGGAAAGATCGTCTACAAGGACGCCGGCGTCACCGACAAGCAGGCCGAGAACATCCTAAACTTCCTCGCCTCGCAAAAGAGCTGAGCTGGTTCATTTCCCTCTTCCCCGAGCGCGCGGCCCTGAGCCGCGCGCTCTTTTTTTGGCCGGAGGGGAGCGTTCCGCAGCGCCGCTGCACCCCGAAGCCCGTCTCCCCCGTTCCGGCCCTCATCGACGTCGATTGCCAGTGTGGTGCTCCACCCGCGTTGAGCCGAAAGATCCCGTCGAGATCGCGGTCATCGGGGATCCGCCGGCGGGCCACGAAACCGTACCGGCGCATCACGCGCGGCGGTCCCTAATGATGGCGAACGTAGCCAAGCTCGATGCCCGAATAATTATGGCCGGGCAATCCGCCCTGGCACGCGGTCTCGATCGGAAGCGCGACTTGGGCGGAGGCGAGGGCCGGGCCGGACAGGAGAAGAAGCGAGTGGATGATTTTCATGGGCCGAGAGCGGCAAATTCGCCGACCCACCGCCGGTCGTAGCCGGACGCGTTTGCACGGCATCTCTTGGGCCCGCCGGGGAAATTGTCGTAAAAGGGACGCCGTCGCCGCCTCACAACTCGTCATCGCGACTCGCGCCGAGCGCGGAGGCGCGAGGATCCGCCCGGACGCGGGCGAGCCATTCCTCGATCAGCGCTTCGTGTTCCGCGTCGCTCTCCGGCCAGGGGGCCGCGACCAGATCGATCACGTAAAGCTCCCCGTCCATGCCGCGGACAAAATTTCGCGCGTGCAGATCGCCGATCAACCAGGCCCGGCCGGCCAGGAAAAACAGCCGCGGATGATCCCGGTTGGCCCGCACGAATCGCGAGGGGATCTCGATCAGGCCCTTGGGCAGCCGCGCCGACATGTCATCGCCCTGCGCGAGCGGCTCGCCCAAGGTTTGCTTGGCGACGAGGATACCCTCGGGCGTGGCGGCCACCACCTCCGTCGGCATGCCGCCCAGCGCGTCAATCAACCACAGCTTCTCCAGCAGCGCGGTATAACTCCCGAGCCGGGCTTCCGCCAGGAGCCGGGATTCGTCGCCGCGCCGAAATCCGAACGCGCTTCCGATCTGCTTGTCCTCGCGCGGCAGGTAGAACTTGTAGACCGACCCTTCGCCCTCCGCCGCGAACGCCCAGGCTTCCACCCCGCCCCCAATCCGGCGCAACCGGGCATTGGGTTCCTCGAGCGGGTTCTCCACTCCGCTGGCAAAGCCAAAGTCCTCCAGATTTCGCAGCGGCACGACCGCGCGCCAGGCCCGGATGGCGTCACCCAGCGCCGCCCACTCCGCACCGGCGGACTCCAGCAGGCTTACTTCGTCTTCGGCGAGGACGACGAGATCGCGGTCTGAATCTGCTCGGACACCGCATTTTTCTGCCGCCGCGCCGACACGAGCGAGCGCCGCCAGTCGTCGCTCGTGATCGTGTTGAAGACCGGCGCGCTCTTCGGCCCGCGGGAGGAGGCGGCCGCGGATGCGGGTGGGTTTTCCGGTGAAGGCATCTTGCATGAGTCCGCCATGATCCAAAGTTCGTTTCCCGGGCAGCGAAAGGCAAAGTCGACTTGCCGACAAGTTATTCGGAGGCCGGCGACCCGGTCGGGCGGATAATTCCGGGGATGGATCTTCGCGCCCTTCGCGGCTTCGCGTGAACCCAAAATCAGCAAGCCGGACGCCAGGAGTTTAAAGCGCCGCGAGCGTTCCACCGTCCACCGCGATGATCTGGCCGTTGACGAAATCCGAAGCGCGCGACGCGAGGAACACGGCGGCGCCCGCGAGCTCCTCGGGCTGGCCCCAGCGGCCTGCCGGCGTGCGCTTGCAGACCCAGGCATTGAACTCGGCATTCTCGATCAGCGGCTGGTTCAGCGGCGTGATAAAATAACCCGGCGCGATCCCGTTCGTCTGGATCCCGTGCTTCGCCCACTCCACCGCCATCGAGCGCGTCAGCATCTTCAGGCCGCCCTTCGCCGCCGCGTAGTTGGCGATCGTTACCCGCGCCACCTCGGAGATGAGCGACGTGATGTTGATGATCTTGCCGGCGCCGCGCGCGATCATCCGCGGCCCGACGGCCCGGGCGACGATGAAGGCGCTGGTGAGATTCGTGTCGATGACCTCGCGCCACTGCGCCTCGGTCATCTCCACCAGCGGCGCGCGGCGCTGGATGCCCGCGTTGTTCACCAGGATGTGGATCGGCCCGAAGGTCTCCTCAATCCGGGCGACTTCGCGCCCCACCGCGACGCTGTCGTTAACATCGAACGCCGCGGTTTCCACGCGCGCCCCCTCGGCGCGCAACACCGCGGCCGCCGCCGCCAGCTTGGCGGTGTCGCGGCCATTCAGGACCACCGCCGCGCCCGCCTCCGCCAGGCCGCGCGCGATGGCGAGGCCGAGCCCCTGGCTCGAGCCGGTGACGAGGGCCACCCGGCCGCTGAGATCGAAAAGCAAATTTTTTCCCGCCATGTTCCAGCCTATTCCAGACGCGCCCCGGCGAGGCAACGCCGATTCGGCGCGGATCGGCTGGAGTGGAAGTGTGGCCGACAACTCCACGGGCGTGCACGAGGCACGCCCTACGAACTGGGTGTCGGGACGCGGCTCGTCCACGCCCGATGGTTACGGCATTTCTCAATCCGCTAACCCGACTCCGCGCTTCTCACCCGCCCCATTGCCGGAGTCGCGCCGAGATATCGGAGCGCAAGCGGTCGACATGGCTCAGGGTGAAGTCCAGCGGCGAGAGCGAATCATCGTGCACCAGCGGCGTGAGATCCATCGCCCACGTCAGGGCCGTGGTCTTGTCCACCGCATGCGAAGTGTGGAACGTGGCATTCGCGAGCCGCCGGCCCATCGTCGCGGTGTCGTAGCGTTTGCCGCCGCTAATCTGCGAGTCGAAGACCTTCACGAGTTCGAGCGCCAGCTCCGGGCGGGCCCCGACATCGAGGCCGACCTTCTGCGCATCATCCAGCCAGTCGAGATCCCGCCACGCCTCGCAACCGAGCACGCGTTGCGGCCGGCGTTCCCGCGGCAGCGCGCGGAGCGCTTCGAGACAGCGGAGGAAAAGCCCCACGTGCGTGTCGTGCTTGTCGGCCGGCTGGTGCAGGTAAACCACCTCCGGCGTGCAGCCGGAAAAGATCCGCCCCAAGTCCTCCAGGACCCCGGGCTGACCCGGCCGCTTGACGTCAGCGCTCGGATACGCGAGCTGCAGTTGAAGTGAGTAGCGGCCCAGCGTCGCCGCCTGGCGCTGCTCCTCGCGGCGCA
>CAINHV010000425.1 GCA_903848965.1 uncultured Opitutia bacterium
GAAAGGAGTAACGCGGGCGTGCACGAGGCACGCCCCTACGAAAGGAGTAACGCGGGCGTGCACGAGGCACGCCCCTACGAAAGGAGTAACGCCGGCGTGCCCGAGGTACGCTCGGAGGAAAGGCAGGTAGGGGCGTGGCTCGTCCACGCCCGGATGCCTCCGTGTCTCTGTGCCTCGGTGGTTCAAAGGTTTGTCATGGGGGTCGCGACGCGCACTGGCAGTTCCCGCCAGCGCCAGCAGGCCGATTCGTGATCCGGTCCGACCTTTTCGAGCGGTGGCTGCTCGGCGCACTTGTCGATCCGGTAGGGGCAGCGATTCTGGAAACGGCAGCCGACCGGAAGGTCCTGGAGTCCGGGCACCATGCCCTCGATCACGTTTAACCGGGACTTTCGCGGGTTCTCCAGCAAAGGGATCGAATCGAGCAGGCCTCGCGTGTAGGGATGCGACGGGTGATCGAAGATGTCGTTGACGGGGCCCGACTCGGCCACGCGGCCGGCGTACATCACGACGACTTCGTTGCAGGTCTCCGCAATCACGCCGAGATCGTGCGTGATCAGAATGATCGCGAGCCCCATGTCGCGCTGCAGGCTCTGCATCAGCTCGAGAATCTGCGCCTGGATCGTGACATCGAGCGCGGTGGTCGGCTCGTCCGCGATGACGACCGACGGTTCGCAGGCGAGCGCCATCGCGATGACCACCCGTTGCCGCATGCCGCCGGAGAGCTGGTGCGGGTATTCGCCCATCCGGATGTCCGGCGACGGAATACCCACCTTGCGCAGCATCTCGATGCCACGGCGCCAGGCCTCGGCCTTGTCGGTGGTGCGGTGAAGCAGGAAGACCTCGCTCAACTGCCGCCCGATCGAGTGGACGGGGTTGAGCGCGGTCATCGGCTCCTGGAAGATCATCCCGATCCGGCCGCCGCGGATCTTCCTCATTTCGTCCGGCGAGATTTTGGTCAGATCGCGGTTCTCGAACCTCACTTGTCCGGACTCGATGTGCCCCATCGGCTGGGGCAGCAGCCGCATGATCGAGAGCGCCGTGACGCTCTTGCCGCAACCAGACTCGCCGACGATGCCGAGGGTGCGCCCGCGGTGAACGGTGAAGCTGACGCCATCGACGGCCCGCAGCCGTCCACTGTCGGTGTCGAAGCTGGTGACGAGGTTCTGAACCTCGAGAATCGCGTCGGCCGAATCAGGCCTCGAAGGAAGTGGGGTAGCGGCCGCCAAAACCTTATTTCTCCTGATATTGATCGTAGACCTTGATCTGTGCCGGGAAGGTCTGGCCGCTGCGCCGGGCCTCGAGCGTTTCCTTCTTCATGGCCTCATCGATCCAAAAGACGGAGTGCTCGGTCACGGTGGTCGCGATCTTCACGTTGAAGTCGGCCGGGTGCCGGACCCAGCGCCATGAGGCGTTGCGCATGAACGGCGTGATGAAGCCGGGGAGGAAGGACGCGTCCTCGTGCAGGAACTCCTCCATCTTGTGGGCGAGCGCCTTCATTTCCGCGACGCTCTCGGAGACGTCATAGCGTTCGATCATCTTATCGAGTTCCGGGTAGGCGATGCTGGTCAGATTGTTCGTCTGGACCTTGGGCTGGCGCTGCGGGTTGACCGAACCGTCGGGCAGGAAGGCCTTGTCGTAGGCGTTGGCCGAGTGATTGGTTTCCCAGAAGCGCGGATACATCTCGGGCGAGACGCCGAAGGCGGTGAAGGTGATATCGTGCTTCTTCTCCTGCGCTTTCTTGAAACCGGCGGTGCTGTCGAGCACCTCGAGGCGCAGATCGAGTCCGGCCTTGAGCGCTTCCTCGCGCAGGATCGTCATCACGTCCTTGAGGGCCTCGTAGCCGGTGGAGAGTTGAAAGGAGAGCCGCTCGCCCTGGTCGTTGACGAGGATGCCGTCCGGTCCGCGGGTCTTGAACCCCGCCTTGGCGAAATGCTCCTGGGCCTTGCCGATGTCGAAGGGCCGGGCCTTGAGCGACGGGTGGGTGAACTCGCCGTAACCGGGCGAGGTGTTGTTCATCCTCGTCCAGTCGCCGCGGGCGAATTTGTCGATCACGAGCTGCCAGTTCGCCGCGTAATGGATCCCGGTCCGGACGTCGCGATTGTCGAGGTGCGGCTTGATGGTGTTGATCCAGAGCCCGTAGGTCGGGCGGGGGATGTCGTTGAAGAATTTCGACTTCGAGATGTAGCCCTTTTGGACGTCGGGATCAGAGTCCGGGAGCTTGTCGTACCAGTACTCGGCGAGGGACAGGCCGAACATGTCGAGGTCGCCCTTCTTGAAAGCCTCGAAGGCCTTCGGCGTGTCGCGGATGACAGTGAGCCGGATGCGGTCGGGATTATAGCGGTAGCGATAGTTCTTCAGGTCCTTCGCCCACCAGTTGGGGTTCCGCCTCAGGGTAACGGCGCGACCCTTGTCGATGTCCTGCTCGCGAAGCAGATACGGCCCGGTCGTGGGCGACGGGCGCCATTGATAACGCTCGGGGTAGTCGGGGCCGACTTCCTTGTAGAAATGCGCCGGCGCGGGCCGCAGTTCGAGGGCGCGGCTGAGGATGTCGGGTCGCGCCGTCGGCATGTGGAGCGCGAACGTGTGCTCGTCGTAGCGCGTGATGCCCGAATAATTCTCGGAGTAGAAATTGTTGTACCAGGGCGCCTGAATGAACGACGACTGGTAGAAATAGAACATGAAGAACATGTCGTCGCTCGTCACCGCGGGGCCGTCGGACCAGCGCGCCAGCGGGTTAATCCGGAGGTAGACGGTCTTCGCCGCGCGATCGACCGCCCACTCCCTGGCCAGGCCGGCGTAGTAACGGAAGCCGACGTCGGTGAGCTCGGTGTGGTTCTGATGGCGGAAGCCGAAGGCCATTTCGTTGTCGTCGAGGATCCATGGACGGAAGCTGCCGTTGGAGTCAGGGCCCACGATGCGGACGGTGCGGGGGAAATCCTGGATCGCGCCGTTGAGGGTGCCGCCTTTCTTCGCCTCGGGTGAACCCACCTCGGGCAGGTCGTCGCCGGATTCCCACTTCAATCCGGTGGGCAGGTCGGCAATGGTCTTGAAGCGGAAGAACTCGGGCTTGGCGGCGTAGTAGGCCTTCGCTTCGTCGCGGGCGTCCTTGACGGCGGCGGCCCCGGGGGTGGACGCGGAGCCGGCGGCGGTGGTCTCCGATTTCTTGCCGCAGCCGGCGAGGAGGAGCAATCCGGCGGCGACCAACGCACCGGCCAGCTTTCGGTGAATCAGGTTAATCATGACGTCATTGGTAGGTCGTGAATTTCTTGGGATCAAAGGCTTCGCGGACGGCCTCGCCGATGAACGTTACGAGGATCAACACGAAGACAAGGGCCGCAAACGCACTCGAGACGATCCACGGGGCCGTCGTCAGCGTCTGGGTCCCCTGCTTCAGGAGTTCGCCCATGCTCGGAGTCGGCGGCGGCAGGCCGAAGCCGAGAAAATCGAGCGCGGTGATGGCCGTGATGGCGGAGACCACCGTGAACGGCATGAACGTGACGATGGTGGAGATCGTGTTCGGCAGGATGTGGCTGAAGATGATCCGGGCCGGGCCGGCGCCCATCACCACCGCCGCGGCCGTGTAATCGCGGGCCTTCTCGCGGTACGTGGCGGTCCGCATGTAGTAGGTCATCGAGGTCCACGAGAACATCACCATGACGAGCAGCAGGATCCCGACGCGGGTCGGGACGCCCACGGTTGTGGGGATGACCGAGAACAGGATTATCACCATATAGAGAAACGGGATGTTGGACCAAATCTCGATCAGCCGTTGGCCGAGCAAGTCAACGATTCCGCCGAAGTAGCCCATGAGGCAGCCGACGGCGATTCCGACCACGTAGGTGAGAACCATGAACGCGAACGCGAAGAGGATCGCGATGCGGAAGCCGTAGAACAGCCGCGCGAAGATGTCCCGGCCCGTGGTGTCGGTGCCGAGCAGATGGCCCGCGGGCCCGCCCATCCACGAGGGCGGCGCGGGTTTGAAGACGCCCGCGTAGGGTGTGTTCTCGAACGGGCTGTACTCAATCGGCGGCATGAGCACCCAGTGGCCGCCGCCTTCCTTGCGCACGCGCTCCCGCAGGTCGCGATAATTGGTGTCGTAGTCGTAATCGAAACCGAACGTCTTGCCCGGCAGATTCGCGCCGTAGGTCGGAAAATACCACCGGCCCTCGTAGCTCACGACCAGCGCCCGGTTGTTCACCAGCAGTTCGCCGAAGAACGAGAGTGCAATCGCGCCCGCGAGCAGGAGGAACGAGAAATAGCCCCGCTGGATCGAGCGAAAGCGCCGCAGCTTGCGGACCGTGAGCGGATTGAACGTGAAGAGCTTCACGGTTGCGCGGGGTCGATCCGAGGCCTCGACGTGGCACGGGTCTCCTGACCCGTGGAAACCGTTACGACTTTCCTGATGAAATTCACGGGTCGGGAGACCCGTGCCACTGGATGGGCCACTGGGCAGGCCACCTGGCAGGTAATCGGCGGCCTCATTTGAAACGGATCCGCGGATCGATCATCGCCACGAGCGCGTCCGAGAGGATGTTGCCGACCAGCAGGAGCAGGCTCGCGATGAACACGATCCCCATGACGACGGGGTAATCGCGATCGAACACCGACGTGAGGCCGAGGAGGCCGAAGCCGTTGATGTCGAAAATGGTCTCGATCAGGAACGAGCCCGTGACGAGCAGCGTGATGTTCTGCCCGAAGGTCGTCGCGATCGGGATGAGCGAGTTGCGGAGGGCATGCCGCAGGACCGCCTGCCGGAAGGACACGCCCTTCGCGATCGCGGTCCGGATGTAGTCGGCCGCGAGGTTGTCCATCAGGTGGTTCTTCATCAGCAGCGTGGTGACCGCGAACCCGCCCACGAGGTAGCAGATGAGCGGCAGGAACGAGTGCGAGGCGAGGTCCTTGAACTTCCCCATCGTCGTCAGATCCTCGAAGCCGTAGCTGGTGAATCCGCCCATCGGGAACCATTCCAGCCGGGCCGCGAAGAAAAGCAGGAGCAGCGCCCCGAGCACATAACCCGGCACCGCGTAACCGATGAAGATCAGCGCCGAGGTCGCGTTGTCCAGCCAGCTGCGGTGCTTGATCGCCTTGATAATCCCGAGGGGAATCGAGACCCCGTAGATGATCACCAGCGTGATCAGGCCGTAAAAGAGCGAGACGGGGAAGCGGTCGCGGATGACATCCCACACCGGCTCATTGTATCGATAGGAACGGCCGAGGTCGCCGCGCACGATCTTGCCGAGCCAGAGTCCGTAGCTGACGAGCACCGGTCGATCGAAGCCGTAGTAGGCTTTCAACTGCTGCAACTGCTCCTCGGAGATCGCCATGTTCTGCCCCGCGGAACCGCCGCCGCGGCCGGAGGCATCGACCTGCTGCATTTCCATCAGCGCCCGCTCGATCGGTCCGCCTGGCACGACCCGCGTGATCAGAAACACGATCAGGGTGATGCCCAGCAGGGTCGGAGGTATCAGCAGAAAGCGACGGAGAAAATAATCCCGCATGCAGGGAGGGTTGGAAGAACGCCCCATCCCGCACGAACGCCGTTCCGGTCGCAAAGGAAATTGTTGGGATTTGTAGACGGGGATTCCATGTCGGCGGGGTTCGACCGCGAGCCAACACACCCCGGCGCTGCGCGCCACCCCTCTCCAAGAGGGGAGCTCAGGAAAAGATCCCCTCTAGGAGAGGGGTGCCCAAAGGGCGGGGTGTGTGGCTTGGTGCCTGAAACCACCAACGCTCAACTCTCAACATTTGACGCTCAACGTTCACCGCGGGTCGTCCTTGAGCGTTAAATGTTGGGCGTTGAAAGTTGTCCGCTGCTGTTCGCCTCGGCCGGCAGCCGGATGCCCCCCTTGAACTTTCGCCGACTTCGCCCACGGTGTGAACCGCATGGCTTTGCCGCGTTGTTTCCCGTCCGGACGGATCTGGTTTGCCCTCCTGTTCACCTTCTTCGCCGGCCGCGCCGCCGAGCCCACGGGTCCGCGCAGCGGCCGGTGGGCCCATGAAGGCGTCCGGATGGCGCCGGACGCGCGCGTGACCTGGGGCCGGCTGGATAATGGCTTCCGTTATGCGCTGCTCCCGCACCAGGGCGTGCCCGGCCGCGTGGCGCTCCAGTTGATCGTCCTCTCCGGCTCGCTCGACGAAAACGACGACGAACTCGGCATCGCGCATTACCTCGAGCACATGGCCTTCGGCGGCTCGAACACCTTCAAGGCCGACGACATGATCGGGCTGTTTCAGCGTCTTGGCGTGGAATACGGCAGCGATGTCAACGCCACCACGACCTTTGATTACACCGCGTACCGGCTCGATTTTCGCGAGAACACCGCGGCGTTGCTGCGCGAGGGGCTGCAGTTGTTCCGGGGGTTTGGCGACGGGCTGACCTTCGATCCCGCGATTATCGAACGCGAGCGGCGGGTGGTCCTCGCCGAGCTGCGGAACCGCAACACCCTCGCCGAAAAGGAGCAGAAGGCCTCGATGCCGGTCATGTTCCGCGGTCTCCGCTTCCCGCAGCGTTCCGCCGGCGGCAGCGAGGCGCTGATCGCGAAGTTCAACCGCGATGCCTTCCTGACGTACTACCGCCGCAACTACCGGCCCGATGTCATGGTGCTGGTGGGCACGGGGGATCTCGATCCCGCCGCCATGGCGGCGATGATTCGGGAGTCGTTCGGCGACATGGCGAAGCCGCGCGAGCCCATCCCGGCGCGCAATGAGGGCCGGCTCGATGCGCGCGGCCTGCGGGCGGGGATCTTCCGGGTCGACGGCATGCCGTCGGCCTCGACCCAGGTGGCGTCCGTGCTGCCGCTCGGCGGCCGGCCGGATTCGCGGGAGACTTATATCGAGCGGCAGAAGCGCCGGCTCGTGATGGACGCCTTCGGGGAGCGGCTGCGCACCCAGATCCCGGCCGGCAGCGGCGCCGAGGCCTCGTATGACGAGCTGCTTGGCCATGGCATCGCAACGGCCTCCGTGACGGTCGGGGCGCCGCAGTGGACCGAAGGCGTGCAGTCGGTCGACCAGATGATCCGGCTCACGATCGAGCGCGGACTCGATGCGACGGATCTGGAGGCCGCGCGGAAGCGTGAGCTGCGTTCGACCAGCCACATGCTCGATCAAATCGCGACGATCGATCCCGGCCTCCTGTGCGAGGCTCTGACGGACTCGATCACGGGCCACGCGGTCTTCGAGGGCTTCGAGCAGAAGTTCACCTGGATGCGCGAATGGCTGGAGAAGTTCACGCCGGCCGAGGCGCAGCAGGCCTTCCGCGGCCTCTGGGCGCCGGCGACACTGGCGTTCACCGTGGCGGGTGGCGTGCCGATGGAGCTGACTCCCGACAAGGTGATTCAGGAAGTGCAGAAGGGCCGGCGGCTCGGCCTGGCCAACGTCAATCCGCGGCAGCACCGCGACACGCCCTTCACGTTGCCGCGTTTCGGCGCCGCCACCGAGGTCATCGAGCAGCGCGAGCTGCCGCAGCTCGGGGCGAAGCTGATCCGCTTCGGCAACCAGGTGCGGCTGAACTTTGCGCCCAACCGGCAGGAGCCCGGCCTGTTGCGGGCGGTGATCCGCGTCGGCTCCGGGCTGCTTGAGATGCCGGGCAGCAAGCCGGCGTTGAAGGAGTTCGGGTTGAACACGCTGCTGGCGAGCGGCGCCGTGCATTTCCGTCCGGAGCAGCTCAACGCGCTAATCGACGAGCGCTTCCTGGAATTCAGCTTCGACATCACGGATCGCGACGCCTTCACCTTCCGCGCCCTGCTGCCGCCCGAGCAGCTCGAGGCCTTCCTCGGGATCGTGGCGGATATCCTGCACGCCCCGCAGTTCAACAGCTACGTGCACCAGGACCAGCGGATGCGGGCGGCGATGGGCCGGATGTCGGACACCACGGGCCTGCGCGACGGCCTGCGCGAGCTCACCAACTATCTTTTCAAAGGCGACGCGCGCTTCACCTCCGGATCGCCCAACGACTATCTCTCGATGAGCGTGCTCGATGTCCGGCGCTGGATGGAGCCCGCGCTGGCGCGCGGCTACGTCGAGGCGACAATTGTGGGCGACGTGCCAGAGGACCTGGTCGTTCGCACCGTCGGCCGCACCCTCGGATCCCTCGGGCCGCGCGCGGCGACGAAGACGCTCGCGGTCGAGCCGAAGCCCGTCGTGGTCACGGCGCCGGCCGGCAACACGCGGATCGAATTTATCGGCGAGCAGAACATGGGCCTCGTCGTGGGGACCTGGCCGATCACGAGCCCGATTCATGTCCGCGATCAGGCGGCGCTCGAGGTGCTCGCGAAGATTCTCGAGATCCGCGTCCGCGGGGAGATGCGCGAGAAGCTGGGCCTGGCGTACTCGCCCTCGGCGGAGTTCAAGGCCTACGACGGGTTCGCGAATTTCGGACTGCTCCGCGCGCAGATCGATTGCGCGCCGAACGACAGCCCGAAGGTCGGACCCCTGCTCGAGAGCATCGGCGCGGTCCTCGCGGCGGATGGCGTCGCGGAAGGTGAGTTCATCGGCGCCCGCGGCATCCTGAAGGGCCAGCTCAAGCAGGCGTTTCGCGACAACGGGTTTCTCATCGACGTGCTGATGCGCGCCCAGGAACGCCCGGAGGAATTCCAGGAGATCGTCGAACTGCAGGGCGGCCTGCTCGACACCATCACCCGCGAAGAGGTGAACCAGTGGGCGGCGAAGATCCTGCCTGCGACGAACTGCCGCGCCGCCGCGATCGTGCCGAAGGCGTTCGTGGGGATGTATTAGGTTTTCGCCCTCGGCGAAAACCTATTGGGGGCGCGGGCGTGGATGAATCGGGCGTGGACGAGCCACGCCCCTACAGCCGACTTCCCTCTTGTAGGTGCGCGCCTCGTGCGCGCCCGACCCGGCCCTCAACCCGTAAAGAACTTCAACGTCTTCGCCAGGTTCGCGACGAGGAGGTCGATCTCCTCCGGCGTGTTGTAGACGTAGAAGCTCGCGCGCGTCGTGCCGGTCAGTCCGAGCTTGCGCATCATCGGCTGGTTGCAGTGGTGCCCGCCGCGGAGCGCGATGCCGTCCTCGTCCGCGAAGGTGACCACGTCGTGCGCGTGCACGTCGGGAAACGCGAAGCTCACCAGTCCGCTGCGCAGCGCCGGATCGGTCGGGCCGAGCAGGCGGATGCCGGGCAGGGTCGCGAGCTTTTGGTACGCGAGGGCGGCGAGTTCGGCATCGTGCTTCGCAATCTGCTCCCGGCCGAGGCCGTCGAGATAATCGCAGGCGGCGCCGAGGGCGACCGCGTCGGCGAAGTTGGGCGTGCCGGCCTCGAATCGCTCGGGCGACGGCTTCCACCGCGAGGTGAAGAAATCGACGTTTGAGATCATGCCGCCGCCGCCCTGATACGGCGGCATCGCATCGAGCAGCGCCCGCCGGCCGTAGAGTGCGCCGATCCCGGTGACGCCCGCCATCTTGTGGCCGGAGAAAGCGAAGAAGTCGCAGTCGATCGCCCGTACATCGACCGGCATGTGGCCAATCGACTGGGCGCCGTCGATCACCGTCACGATCCCGCGCGCGCGGGCCCGCGCGCACAACTCGACCACCGGGTTAATCGTGCCGAGCGAGTTCGAGATGTGCGTGAAGGCGAAGATCTTCACTTCGGGTGACAGCAGCGAATCGAGGACGGCGAGATCGAGCCCGCCCTCGGCATTGGCGCCGAGCACGGGCACATAGCGGAGCGTCGCGCCGGTGCGCGCCGCGATCAGCTGCCACGGCACGAGATTGGAGTGATGCTCCATCTCGGTGAGCAGGATCACGTCGCCCTTCTTCAGGTTCGCCTCGCCCCAGCTCGCGGCGACCAGGTTGATCGATTCCGTGGTGCCGCGCGTGAAGATCACCTCGGCCGAATCCGCCGCATTGATGAATTTCGCCACGCGGGTGCGGGCGCCCTCGAAGGCGTCCGTGGCGCGGTTGGACAGCGCGTGCAGCCCGCGGTGGACGTTCGCATTGTCGCGCTCGTAGAACCGGGAGAGCGTGTCGATCACGACGCGTGGCTTCTGCGCCGTGGCGGCGTTGTCGAGATAGACCAGCGGCTTGCCGTTCACCTGCTGGTGGAGGATCGGAAAGTCGCGGCGGATGTCGTTCCAGTTTGGCATTGTGTTGAGGTGCCCACCAGGGCCGCGCCCGGCGCGACTTTGGGTTTTTGCAGGGCAAAAAACCCGTTAGTCGGTGTGGCTTTCGGTCGTAACGTTTGGCCCGCCCTTGAGCGCCTCGATGGCGGCGTGCCAGCCGAGGGTGGCGCACTTGATCCGGGCGGGGAAGGCATGGACGCCGGCGAAGGCTGCGATGTCGCTGATCTCCTCGGGTTCCTTGCCGGTGGTCACGATCTCGTGGAAATTCTTATAGAGTTCGGCCGCCTCGGCCGAACTCCTGCCCTTGAGCAGCGTGGTCATCAGCGAGGCGCTGGCCTGCGAGATGGCGCAGCCGGAGCCGTCGAAGGAAATGTCCCCGATCCGGTCGCCGTCCATCCGGAGGTAAACGCTGCACTGGTCGCCGCACGACGGATTGTCGCCGTGTGCCACGCGGTTGGCTGCCGGCAGCCGGCCCCGGTTCCGCGGGCGCTTGTTATGGTCGAGGATGACCTGTTGGTAGAGTTCGCTGAGATCGGCGGACATGGGAGGAGCGCTGAATGTCGAATGAGGAATGCCGAATGGCAACTCGCCAGCGTAAGCCCGCCGCTGACGCGGCGGGCTAGGTTCGGGCTGCGCCCGAACTTTGGGGGGTGTTTGATTCAGGGTTTCGTGGCTTCGGGCTCCACCCCTCAGACCGTTCGGGCAAGGAACAGTTGAGCCGGAAGCCAGGAATCCAGGAAACGAGTTGGCGACTCCGAAACTCCGATTCCTGGTTTCCTGGCTTCAGGCTCCACCCCTCAGGCTGTTTGAACCGAACCCGGCCTGCTGTCCTGCGCCCTCCCTTAACCTCTGCGTCCTCTGCGTTCCCCATGCCGTCACCGTCCCTCGGCCGCGGCCTTCCGCGCGGTCAGCGCCAGCACGAGCGCGAGGGCGGCGCAGGCGACATCGAACACCACGACGCTCTTGCCGGTCGCCCAGCCCTGGTTCCAGAGCTCGATAAAAAAGGACTGCACGAGGATGTAGCCGTCGGCCGCGATCCCGATGCCGGGGATCACGGCATAAAGGAGGAAGCCCTTGACCGACGTCGTCACGCGGTGCCGGTTGAGGATGATGACGGCGATGTTCACGAAGAGGTAGGTCATCATCGCGAAGAACGTCGAGGTCGTCGCCCACCAGACGTACGCTTGGTAAGCGCCGTTGATCGCAAAGAGCACCAGCGCGCCCACGAGCCCGCCGACGAAGATCACGTGGAGTGAATTCCACGGCACCTGGTGGGTCGGATGCAGCCGGGCAAACCGCGCCGGCGCCGTGCCCGCCCGGCCCATCGAAAAGAGAATCCGGCTCGCGCCGACCGAGGTCACGATCGCGAGCCCGAGCGACGCGGAGATCCCGGTGATCGTGACGAGCAGCGAGCCGCTGCCCCAGAACGACCGGGCCACATCGTTGATCGGCATCCGGCCGTCGGCCACGGCCTGCTTCAGCGCCTCGGGTTGGCCGCCCAGGGTGAGCGCCCACATGCCCGCGATGATGATCACCGCGTAGAACAGCACCGCGAGAATGGTCGCCTTGGGGATCAGCTTGCGCGCCATCTTCGTCTCCTCCGCGACGGTGCTGATGACGTCGAAGCCGCAGAAGCCGAGCATCGCGAAGACCATCGCCTGGAACATCGCCGGGCCGTTCTGCGTGGCGCCGGAAAGCGAGAAGCCGTCGAGGTTGAGCGGTGTCCCGCGCTGCGGGGCCAGCCACACGACCGTGCCGCAGAGCGCGACCACCACGACGATTTCAACCACCAGCACGGCGAGGGCGCCGCGCGCGGAAATGGAGATGCCGCGATACACCATCCACGCCGGCCAGGCGGTGCAGCCGAGTACGCCGATGAGGAAACCGCTGCCGCGGGCCACCTCGGAGGCGACGCCGGCAAAATTCAGGAGCTCCGTGCAGAAGAGACCGACGGCCACGGGCTGGATGACGAAGTTCGTAAAGTAGTAGAAAAACACGATCCATCCGGTCCAGATGCCGATGCGCGGCGTGGTGGCGCGCGCGGACCAGTCGGCCGCACTGCCCGAGCTTGGGAAATCCCGCGAGAGCACCGCGTAGCCATAGGCGGTCGGCAGCGTGGCCAGGAGCGCGAAGACAAACGCCATCGGCGCCGCGGTGCCGGCGGCGAGGTAGATCGGGCCGAACAGCCCGTAGAGCGTCATCGCGGGCGACAGAAAGACGACGCCGAGCGTGGCGGCGCCGAGCAGGCCGATGACGTTGGACTTGAGCTGGGGCGGGGCGGAAGGGGCGGTGGCGGGGTTCATCGAAGCGGCTATTCGGGCGGGGGTGATCTTGGCGGCGCGCTCGAAGCGGCCGGCCTCGCGGCCGTCACGGGCGGCGACGGCGAGCGGGAGGGAAGCGAAGCCTGGCCATGAGGACGCGGAAACCTGATCGTGGCCTACGCCGGGGGCGAGAAGGAAAGGGACAGGCCCCGAGTTGAAGGAAAGGTGAAGCAGGAAAGGGACAGAAGCAGGAAAGGGACAGGCCCCGAGTGGCATGGGTCTCCAGACCCATGAAGTGGATTCGATCGGTCTTTCACGGGTCGGGAGACCCGTGCCAC
>CAINHV010000426.1 GCA_903848965.1 uncultured Opitutia bacterium
AAAACCGGTTGTCTCCGCCGGGATTCCGAGACGTGAATGAACGACCCCATGAAAACGTTCCGCCCCCTGCCTCATTTTGCCCGCTGGCCGCGCCGGATTCTCATGCTCGCGATCGCGGGGCTTTGCGTGCCGCAGCTCGCTTCGGCGGCGACGGCGCTGCCGCGCGGCGAACCCGCGGCGGTCGGATTGTCCGCCGAGCGCCTGCAACGACTCGGCACCTGGGCCGAGCGCCTGCAGGCCGAGGGGAAGGTGTCGGGCGCGGTGACGCTCGTCGCGCGCCGCGGCCAGGTGGTGCGCTTCGAGGCGCAGGGCGTGAGCGATCTCGAGAGCCGGCGACCGATGGGGGGCGACGATATCTTCGCCATCGCCTCGATGACGAAGCCGATCGCGACGGTCGGCGTGCTGATGCTGCTGGAGGAACAGAAACTCCTGCTGAGCGATCCGCTCGAGAAATACCTGCCGGAGTTTCGCGCGCCCAAGGTGGCGGTCGCCCGGGCCGATGCCTCAGACGGCTACGTCCTCGTGCCGGCGGAACGCAGCATCACGATTCATGACCTGCTGACCCACAGTTCCGGCCTGGCCACCGGCGTCGGTCTGGCGGCTGGTTTGCACCGGGAGGCGATCGGTGCGTTGCCGGAGATGGCCGGACTGGCCGAAAGGATGAAGGCGCTCGCGACGGTGCCCTTGGTGTTTCAACCCGGCTCCGCCTTCCTGTACGGCCCCTCGACGGATGTGTTGGGCCGCGTGATCGAGGTTGTGTCGGGGCAGTCGCTGGACGTCTTTCTGCAGGAGCGACTTTTCGCACCGCTGGTCATGAACGACACGGGCTTCGTGGTGCCGGAGGAGAAACGATCGCGGGTCGCGGTCCTTTATTCCTCGGTCGACGGCGCGCCGCTGAGCCGGGCCCAGCAGCGAGTCACCGGGCGCTGGCTGCACTCCGCGGGCGGCGGACTGTTCTCCACCGCGCCGGACTACCTGCGTTTCTGCCAGATGCTTCTGAATCAGGGTGAACTCGACGGCCGTCGGTATCTGAGCCGCAAGTCGATCGAGCTGATGACGGACCGGCATGTGGACTCGATCCCGATCTCGTTTCTTGGCGGCCAGCATTTCGGGCTCGGCGTCGCGGTCCAGAAGGACGACGGCAAGTCGGGTTTGCTGAGCTCGCCCGGCACTTACGGCTGGAGCGGTGCCTACAACACCTACTTCCGGATCGATCCCAAGGAGCAGTTGATCCTGATCCTCATGGTCCAGCGCACCCCGGGCAATATCCTCGAAATCCAATACGGATTCCAGAACCTGGTGATGCAGGCGCTGGAGTAGGGGGACGGGGGGAGTTGAGAGTTGAGGACTGAGAGTTGAGAGAGTCGGACGGCGTTGCCTCCGCTGCATCGGAGAGCCGCAGTCTTGCTGCGCCGAATCCGCCACCGACAGCCTGGCGCAAAGCGATCCCATTCTCTGGAGGGCCGAGCTCCGCCGAGGCCGGGTGTGAGTCGGCGGCCGCGCCTTTCCGGCTCGCGTCATCCCAAGTTACCCACGGGAGGTGGGCTTGACCCAAGAAGGCTTCGGGCATTCCTGAAGATGTGTCAGCTGTGGCGCTCTTCCCGATGAAATCCCTGCGTGCTGTCCTCTTCCCGCTTTCGTTCGTCGTAGGTTTGGCCAGTTCGCTGTCCGCGGCCACGGCCCGGCCGCCGAACATCCTCTTCATCCTCGCGGATGACATGGGTTGGACCGACGCCGCCAGCTTTGGATCGAAATACTACGAGACTCCGGGCATCGATCGGCTGGTGCGCGAGGGTGTCAAGTTCACCTCCGCCTATTCGGCCTGCACCGTCTGCTCGCCAACGCGGGCGGCCCTGTTGACGGGAAAATATCCGGCGCGATTGCACCTGACGGATTTCCTGATCGGCGAGGAGCGGCCCTACGAAAAGCTCCGGGAGCCCGTCTGGCAGCGCTTCCTTCCGCTGGAGGAGGAGACGATTGCCGAGCGATTGAAGAAACTCGGCTATGCCACCGCGCTCATCGGCAAGTGGCACCTCGGCGATCGTCCGTATCCGTTTGGGTATCCCTCCAACCAGGGCTTCGATGTCACGGTCGGTGGCATCCACGGGGCGAGCCATCTGCCGCCGCACGGACCGTTGATGAATCTGCCGGATGAGCCGAAGGGCTTCCTGACGGATCGACTGACCGACGCGGCGGTGAGTTTCATGGAGGAGAACAAGGATCGTCCGTTCTTCCTCTATCTGCCGCACTTTGCCCCGCACGCGCCAGTGCAGGGCAAGCCGGAGGTGATCGAGAAGTATCGCCGGAAGGGCACGGTCGGCGGGAAGCAGAACAACCCGGTCAATGCGGCGCTGGTGGAAAGTCTCGACGACTCGGTCATGCGACTCCTCGACACCCTCAAGCGGCTGAAGCTCGAGGAGAACACCGTGGTAATCTTCACCTCGGACAACGGCGGTGAAATCGGCGGCGCCAACAAGCGGGGCGCGCAGACCGACTGCTCACCGCTGCGCCTCGGCAAGGGCTCGGCCTACGAGGGCGGGGTGCGGGTGCCCGCGGTGATCAAGTGGCCGGGTGTGACGCAAGCCGGGCGGGTGACCGAGGTGCCCACCATCACGATTGATTACTTTCCCACCCTGCTCGAAATGGCCGGACACGCGCCCGGGCCGGCCGACGTCCTGGATGGAATTAGCATCGTTCCGCTGTTGCGCGGGGCCGAGTCGCTGCCGCGCGACGAACTCTACTGGCACTTTCCGCACTACCATTCGCCGATCGATTCGCCGTACAGCGCGATGCGCTCCGGCGACTGGAAGCTGGTGCACTTCTTCGACGACGATCATGTGGAGCTCTACAACCTGAAGACTGATCTGGGCGAAACCACGGACCTCGCGACGACGAATCCCACGCGGGCCACGGAATTGCGCCATCGGCTCGCGAGCTGGCGTCGATCGGTCGGGGCGCAGATCCCGACGGTGAACCCGAACTTCGATCCGGCGCGCCGCCTGGAATCCATTCGCTGGACTCCGACTGCGCCGCAGAATCGGAAATACTAGCGGGAAGTGTGCAGTCGATGTAGGGCCGTCGCATGTCGACGGACCCGTTTTGCCTCGTGAATTTTGGACCTGCCGACGAGCGGCAGCC
>CAINHV010000427.1 GCA_903848965.1 uncultured Opitutia bacterium
ATCTAACGTTCCCGAGGAAACGTTCTGGTACAATCTGCGCGAGTTGAACCATGACGGCTCCACGAATCAGTGGTGGTACGTCGGTTTGGTCATCCTCTTTGGCCACTTCTTCCTGCCGTTCTTCGCCCTCCTTTCGTACCGCTTCAAGGTTACGCCGCACATCATTCGGCGCATCGCGCTGGCCATACTGGCGAGCATCCTGATCGATATCTGTTACAACGTTCTTCCGGCCTTGAAGGACAGTCACGGCGACGCGCTGCCGTTTCTCTCCATCAATCTGCTTTGGGTCGCCACCTCGGTGGTCGGAGTTGGCGGCATCTGCATCTGGGCTTACCTGCGCAGCTTCCCCACCACGAAGCTCATCCCGATTCGCGATCCCCGCATCGCCGAAAGCCTGACTCATCATGAGTGATTCGAACGATCATCCGCCCCGGCCCGTTTCGCTGATCACGACGCTCTTCGTTCTGACGCTGTTCGTCGGCTTTCTGTTTCTCGTGCGGCATTTCTACGTCCCGACGGCGACCTCGCCGCAGAACGCGGTGGCCGAGAATCTTTCGAAGGATCTCGAGTGGAAGGCGACGAATGCCTCCCGGCGGGCCGTGTTGCAGGAACTGCGGGCCAAGGAGGCCAAGCAGGCCACGTCGTATGAGTGGGTCGACCAGAAGGCTGGTGTGGTCCGCCTCCCAATTGAGCGGGCGATGCAGCTCACCGCGGACCAATACGGCGCCAAGAAATAACTTCCGCGCTTTTCCAACACCCTTTTGAGATGACCAACGATTCGACTCACGCCGCCACGGCCGAAGTCACTGCCATCGACACCCAGGCGCGGGTTCCATTGACCCTGCTCCTTGCCGCGGGTTTGATCTGGCTCGTGATCAGCGGAGTGCTGGGCGTGATCACCTCGATCCAGCTGCACACCCCCGGCTTCCTCGCTGACTGTTCGTTCCTGACGGCCGGCCGAGCGCAGGCGATGCGGGAGACGTCGTTTCTCTACGGTTGGATCGCCAACACCGGATTGGCCGTGGTCCTGTGGGTGCTCGGACGCTTGGGCGGTTCTCCCCTGCGGGCCTTGAACTGGACCGTGGCTGGGACGATCTTCTGGAATCTCGGACTGGCGGTCGGCTTGGTTGGCATCGGTCTGGGTGACATGACGTCGTTCGCGTCCTTTCAACTGCCGCGTTATGTGGGCGTGCTGATGTTGTTCGCCTATGCGGCGATCGCACTGCCGGGCGTCCTCGCCTGGTCCGGGCGCCGTTCGCACGGGCTGTTCGCTTCGCACTGGTATGGCGTGGCGGCGTTGTTCCTCTTCCCGTGGTTGTTCTCCGCGGCGCAGTTGGTGCTCCTCTGGTCGCCGATGCGCGGCACGCTGCAGGCGGTGGCCGGTGGCTGGTACACGCAGAGCCTGTGGTCGCTCTGGCTCGCTCCGCTCGCCCTGACGGGTGCCTATTACATTGTGCCGAAGGTCGCGGGCCGCCTGATGCCGAGCTACGATTTCGCTCCGCTCGGATTCTGGACTCTAATCTTTATCGGGGGCTGGACGGGTGGTCGCCATCTCGTGGGCGGGCCGGTGCCGGCTTGGATTCCCACCATGGCGGTCGTGGCGTGCACGATGATGTTGTTTCATTACATCCTTGTGGGCCTGAATCTCCGCATTGCCTCCCAAGCCGGCGGCACGGCGATAAAATTCATTCGGTTTGGCCTCGTCGCCTATGTCCTGACCGGGACCCTCGATGCGCTCACTTCGTTCCGGGTGATTGCCGTCGAGACGCAGTTCACTTTCATGGCGACCGCACTGGAGCAGTTGGGAGTCTACGCCGGCATCTCGATGATGTTATTCGGCGCGCTCTACTACATGCTTCCCCGTCTCACGGGTCGGCCTTGGGCCTCCGCCGCACTGACCACTGGCCATCGGGTGTTGGTTTCCTTCGGCGTCGTCCTCCTGGTGGCAACTCTCGCAGTCGCCGGTTGGACCCAAGGCTCCGATCTCCTGGATTCGAAGTTGGCGCTGGGTGAGATTTTCAACCGCCTTCGCGTCCCACTGATGGTCGGCACGGCGGCCCAGATTGCCTTGGTGGCGGCCAACCTGCTGCTGGTGGTCAATTTCTTCCGGAGTGCGTGCGTTTGTTGCGCCACCTCAACTCCGTCCGAGACACCCTTCCGTCAGCCTTCTGCGCTGGAGGCGCACGCGTCATGAAGAACGGTTTCATCTTCCTCCTCGGTCTCTTTACCGCGATCGCTCTTTCGTGGGCCGGCATTGTGCTCGGTACCCACGCGCAGCTCGGGGCCCTGACGCCTTACTACGACGACACCGAAGGAAAGTCTTTTCCCGAGCGGACCACGGGCATCGCGGCTAGCGGACAACTCGTGTACGCCGATCTGGGATGCGCGGCCTGCCATACGCAGCAGGTGCGGCGCCCCGATTACGGTTCGGACCAAGCCCGTGGCTGGGGCGAGCGCCAGAGCGTGGCCCGCGACTACATTCATCAAAGTCTGCCGCAGTTGGGGGCCTCGCGCCTCGGACCGGATCTGGCGAATCTCGCCGGTCGGAAGCCCTCCGCCCCGGATGCCGAGGATCTGCTGAAGTTGCTTTACGCGGGCAGTCTGACGCATCCGCCTTACAAGTTTCTCTTCGAACAGAAGTCCATCGTGGGTGAATCCTCCGCCCGGGCCCTCCGTTTGACCGGCAACCTCGCTCCGGCGC
Source organism: uncultured Opitutia bacterium (assembly GCA_903848965.1). Lineage (GTDB taxonomy): Bacteria > Verrucomicrobiota > Verrucomicrobiia > Opitutales > Opitutaceae > ER46. Next base: position 2,702 of record CAINHV010000427.1, read on the forward strand.
CAGGCCATGAGGTCGTGCCATCCGATCGGGCCCTCGCGCTGGTCGGCTATCTCCTCAGTTTGAATACGGCCTACGATTATCCGGAGTCGCTTCCCGCGACGCCCCCGGCGGCTGGCCACGCTCCCGACACGAAGCAGGAGGCAAAGAAATGAGCACGCCGTTGAACTCTGATCCCCGCATCGACCAAGCGGCCGTGACGGACGAGAGCCTGCAGTCGGCGCACGATGTGTTGCTCGGCAAGCAGCCGGATGAGAAGGCGCGTTACAAGCTCCTCCCGCTCAACCTGCTCTTTCTCTTTAGCGGACTTATCTTCCTGGCGGGCACCTACCTCAATCGATACGCGGGTCATTTCGATCCGCATATTTACAACGAGAATTCCATTCCCGTGAAGGGTGGCGCGGTCGCGGCGGTCGTCGTCGATCCGGTCGTGGCCGGCAAAAAACTGTTCAACAACGCCGCGTGCAATACCTGTCACATGGTGAACGGCGTGGGCCAGCCGGGAGCGATTCCCCCGCTCGTCGGTTCGGATTGGGTCACCGGTTCCGAGGAACGTATCATCCGCATCGTACTGCACGGTCTGCAGGGTCCGATCACCGTCAACGGCGCCAATTACAATTCCGCGATGCCACCCTTCGGCCGGGTCGCGGGTTCTGGTTTCAACTGGAGCGATGACAAGATTGCGTCAGTGGTGACCTACGTTCGACAGGAATGGGGTAATCAGGCCCCGCCGGTTACCACGGCGAAAGTCACCGAAATCCGCACGAAGGACGGGGATCGCAAGCCTTGGACGGTCGACGAGCTCCAGAAGCTCCCCTGAGTTTCTTCGCTGGGGCCTCGGCCCCGGCGTCGTTCAACGTCCACGGTCTGTCCGAGCAGCCCGCCGCAGTTAGGCCTCTTGGGCTGGTCGCGCGACTTCCCCGCCCAGCTTTTTGCCGGACATCAGGTAATTCTGCACGTAATCCCGTACTGCTTCCGGCAAGGGAGTCATCGGCCGGTCATAGCCCGTCGCTCGCAATTTGCCGATGTCGGCTTGGGTGAAGTACTGGTACTTGCCGCGCAGGACTTCGGGCATGTCGATGAACTCGATGTCAGGTTCGCGTCCCAAGGCTCCGAAAATCGCCCGGGTGAGAGTGAGCCAGGTGTTGGCCTCGCCGCTGCCCAGATTGTAAAGCCCGCCGGCCGCAGATGCGCGGGTGGCGAAGTGGAGCGTCATCTCGACGGCGTCCTTCACGTAGAGGAAATCGCGCATCTGCTCGCCGTCGCGAAATTCCGGCTTGTGGCTGCGGAAGAGCTGGACGCGACCGTTGGCGAGGATCTGCTGATAGGCCTTGTTGACCAGCGAGCGCATGTCGCCCTTGTGATCCTCATTGGGGCCGAAAACGTTGAAGTACTTGAGGCCGACAATCTGGTCGAGGATCCCGTGCTGCTGCGCGTAGAGATCGAAGTTCTGTTTCGACTGGCCGTAAAGATTGAGCGGGTGAAGTCGCGTCAGATCGGACTGCTGGTCCGACATCCCCGCCGAACCGTCGCCGTAGGTGGCCGCGGATGACGCATAGATGAAGCGCCCTCCCTGGGCCAGCGCCCACGCCGCCATTTCCCGAGTATAGCCAAAGTTGTTGTCGTCGAGATAGGCCGCGTTGCTCTCGGTGGTCGAGGAGCAGGCGCCGAGGTGAAAGACCGCGCTGAACTGGCCGAACGCTCCGGGCGTGGCGGCAATCCGGGATCGAAACTCATCCGCTTCCACGAAATCTCGATACGAGAGCGCAGCCAGGTTGCGCCGCTTCTCCTCGCGGCTGGTGCTGAGCGGCACCACACCCTGCCACTGCTTCGCCGGGGCGAGGAAGTCCGTGAGGACAATGTCCCGGTGACCGCGCCGGTTCAGGGCCCAGACCAGCGCGCTGCCGATGAAACCGGCGCCACCCGTGACCAGAATCCGGCCGTCAAGCGGGCTCATGGCGAAACATGACAGACGCTAGGGTAGCGGAAAAATCGCACGGCGAAAGCTGGCGCGCGGGCCGGAGGAAAACAAGCCGCGCGGGCGGACCCGACCGACTGGCGCGGTTCAACCATCCTTGGACAGCTCCTTGGAGCGTTCCGTGGCTGCGATCACGGTCTCTTTGAGCAAACCGCGAAAGTCGCGCGCCGCCATGCGCTGCAGGCCGGCGAAGGTGGTGCCGTTCGGCGACGTCACCTGATCGCGGAGCGTTTCGGGCTCCGTCCCCGTCCGCGCCATCAACCGCGCCGAACCCAGGATGGTCTCGAGTGCGAGCTGCCACGCGATCGCGCGGGGCAGGCCAGCCGCTTCACCGGCATCGCGCAGGCCCGCCGCAAACTCGAAGACATACGCCGGGCCGCTGCCGCTCAATCCCGTGACGGCGTCCAAGTCGGGTTCATCGAGCGCCACGACCTTGCCGAGCGCGCCCAGGATGTCATCGACGGCACCGCGGTCTGTCGGGGAGAGCGGCTGCCGCGCGCACCAGGCGCTGATGCCCGCCCCGATTTGGCCCGGGGTGTTCGGCATCGATCGAATGATGTTCCGCGCGCGCGGGAAAACCTCGGCCAGCCGGGCCAGCCGCTTCCCGGCGAGGATGGAGAGCACGAGCTTTCCCGCCGCGAGATCCGCCAGTCGCGGATCGAGGCCCGCCAGTTGCTGCGGCTTGCAAGCGAGGACAATCGTCTCGGCGGCAGTGAGGAGCGTCGCGAGGTCCGGCGCCTCCTTGATGCCGGTGCGGGCGGCCAACGCGCGGGCCGTGCCATCGCCTCCATCGACGCACGAAAGCTCGGTCGGAGCGCAGATGTTTTTCGAGAGCAGGCCGTCGACGATGGCGGAGGCCATCCGGCCGGCGCCAACAAAGGCGATTTTGGGCATGTTAGTAAGGGGAGGGAAGGCGCGCGTCCACCGGTACGGCGGCGGATGGCGAAGAGATCTAGTCCTCCATGACCCACTTCGCCTTCTTCTCCACCGGGTGCATGAGGATGGCGGTGGC
>CAINHV010000428.1 GCA_903848965.1 uncultured Opitutia bacterium
CATCTGCACCAACGACGTTCACTACGTCCGCTCGACCGACTCCGGTCCGCACGACGCGATGCTCTGCATCCAGACGGGGGCGAAGATCGACGACGAGAAGCGGATGCGTTTTGAGGGCAAGGAATTCTACCTCAAGTCCCGCGACGAGATGGCGCGCCTGTTCGCGGAGGTGCCCCAGTCGGTCACGAATACCCAGCTCGTCGCCGAGATGTGCGAGCTGGCCATCCCGTTCCCCAAGGGCAGCGAGCGCTACCCGAAGTACCCGCTCCCGCCGCAGGTGACGACGGATCGCGCCGGGTACATCAAGGAACTTTGCCTCACCGGCCTCATCGCGCGCTACGGGGTCGACTACCGCGCTCCCGAAAAAGCGGCGAACCCGGAACTCGCGAAGACGCTGATGGAGCGCGTCGACTTCGAACTCGAGATCATCGGCAAGACCGGGTTCATCGACTACTTTCTCGTCGTCTGGGACTTCATCGACTGGGCGAAAAAGCAGGGTATTCCCGTCGGCCCGGGCCGCGGCTCCGGCGCCGGCTGCATTGTCGCCTACCTGCTGGGAATCACGAATCTCGATCCGCTCCGCTTCAAGCTGCTGTTCGAGCGCTTCCTCAATCCCGAGCGCGTCTCGCCGCCGGACTTCGACATCGATTTCTGCATGCGCCGCCGCGGCGAGGTCATCGATTACGTGCGGAAAAAATACGGCGAGCAGTGCGTCGCCAACATCATCACCTACGGCACGCTCGGCGCCAAGATGGTGATCCGCGATGTATCGCGCGTGCACAACCTCCCGTATGGCGAGGCCGACCGGCTCGCCAAGATGGTGCCCGACGAACTCAACATCACCCTCGAGTCCGCCCGCGAGAAATCCACCGAACTGCGCGACGAAGTCACCAAGAACCCCATCGCGAAGCAGATCTTTGACCAGGCGCTCGTCCTCGAGGGCATGGTGCGCAACACCGGCAAGCACGCCGCCGGCATCATCATCACGGACCAGCCATTGGAAGAATTTGTCCCGCTCACGCTGCAGGAAGGCGACGTGACCGTGCAGTTCGACATGAACGCGGTCGGCAAGCTCGGCCTGCTGAAGATGGACTTTCTCGGGCTCAAGACGCTCACCGTCATCGCTGACGCGGTCGAGAATGTCCGGCTCACCGCCGATCCGAAGTTCGACATCGAGACCATCCCGCTCGACGACGCCAAGACCTTCGCCCTGCTCAACTCGGGCCGCACCACCGGCGTGTTCCAACTGGAATCCGGCGGCATGCAGAACCTCTGCCGCCAGATCGGGCTTTCCTCGATCGACGAGATCGTCGCGCTGATCGCGCTGTATCGGCCGGGTCCGATGGAGTGGATTCCCGACTACGTCCGGGGCAAAAAGGATCCGAGCACGGTGACTTTTCCGCACCAACTCCTCGAGGACGTCTGCCGCGAAACCTACGGCGTGATGGTTTATCAGGAGCAGGTCATGGAGGCCGCGAAGGTCATCGCCGGCTACACGCTCGGCGGCGCCGACATGCTGCGCCGCGCGATGGGCAAGAAGGATCGCGAGGCGATGGACAAGGAGCGGGCCAAGTTCGTCGAGGGTGCGAAGCGGGTGAACAACATCGATGCGAAAACCGCGGACTCCATTTTCGACATCCTGAACAAGTTTGCCGGCTACGGCTTCAACAAGTCGCACTCCGCCGCCTACGCCATCCTCAGCTATCAGACGGGCTTCCTGAAGGCCAACTACCCGGTGCAGTTCATGGCCGCCATGCTCAGCGCGGAGTTGGGCAACTCGGAAAAGGTTTCCCATTTCGTCGCCGAGTGCGAGGCGATGGGCCTCCAGGTGCTCGGCCCCGACGTGAATGAAAGCCGCGCGATGTTCACGCCGGTTTTCGCGCGCGGGCGCGCGAAAACCAAGGCGGCGGCGGAATCCGCCGAAGCGGCGATCCGGTTCGGACTGGCCGGAATCAAGGGCGTCGGCGAACTCGCCGCGCAGAAGATTATCGAGGATCGCGAGAAGAACGGACCCTTCGTGGATTTCGGGGACTTCGTGGCCAGGGTGGACGCCCGCGCGCTGAACAAGCGCGTCCTGGAGCACCTCGTGAAGACGGGCGCCTTCGACTTCAGCGGCGCCGCGCGCAAGCCGCTCTTTGAAGGGATCGATGCCGCGCTCGGCGCCGCCTCCTCCGCCGCGCGCGATCGCGCCGCCGGTCAGCACAGCTTCCTCGAGATGTTCGCCGAACCTCCGGCTGCCCGTTCGACCCCGAACTCCAAACTCCAAACTCCGAACTCTCCCTCTTCAGCGCCCAGCTCCGCTCCCGACGCCGATTATTCGCCCGCGGATCGTCTGGCGTTCGAGAAGGAACTCCTTGGCTTCTACGTCACCGGCCACCCGATGAATTTGTTCGCCGGGCTGACCGAGGCGATCGACACCTGCGCCGCGGACGAACTGTTGCAGCAGCCGGAGCGGAGCGACTTCCGCATCTGCGGAATCACGAGCAACCTCGTGAAGAAGCTTTCCAAGAAGGATAATCGCCCCTGGGTCGCCTTCACCTTGGCAACGAAGCGTTCGTCGATTCCACTCAACCTCTTCGCCGAAGGGTTCCAGAATTACGGCACGGCGCTCGCCGAGAACGCCCTCGTGCTGGTCCAAGGCAACATCATCGTCAGCCAGGAAGGCCCGCGGATCAACGTGAAGGAGTGCCATCCGCTCGAGGGGCAAATCGCCGGACTCGTGCGCAAGGTGACGTGGCTGCTCCATCCCCAGCACCCCGAGTTGCCGGCCTTCCTCCGCCTCCTGCGCGAAACGCTGAACCAGCAGGTCGGCGAAACGCGGGTGGAACTCGGCTTTGTTTTCGATGGCCGGATGGCACCCGTCGCCGAGGCCAGCCAGGCGCTGAGCTGGAAAGTGAACGCACCCGCCTTTCAACGCCTCCATTCGCATCCCGCCGTGGCCGGCGTGCAGATCCAGACGCGCGCCCTCGAGCTGAAGCAGGAACGCCGCTGGTCGAAGCGGACGTGAGGCGGAGCAGACGGCTTGGGTAGCATGGGTCTCCCGACCCATGGAAACGGATCCGCCTCGCATCACGTTTTCCACGGGTCGGGAGACCCGTGCCACCGCAGCCCCAATCCGGAGACAGGATGGACAGGATCCGGACCTGGGATTTACCGGAGGCGAATCGCGTCTCCTGCCTCCTCCTGTTACGTGTCCTGTAAATCCTGTCTAAGTCCGAAGCCTGGGTTGGAATGGCATGGGTCTCCAGACCC
>CAINHV010000429.1 GCA_903848965.1 uncultured Opitutia bacterium
CTCGTCCACGCCCGAATGGCTACGGCATTTCTTAAGGTGCAGGAGCGGCTTGACGCCGAGATCGATAGGCTCCGCCGACCGGTTCAATCGCGGCGTAAAGCCGCTCCTTCACCTCATGGCTTCAGACCGACCGCCTTCCGACGCCCTCCAAAGTCCAAATCGATCGGGCGATTGGTATCAGTCCCCTTGGTTTGAACTTCTGTGAAATGGATTGGTTCATTCGGCGCCCGGTTCGGCTCCAGAGCGTAAGAGCGCTCCTGCCTGAAGGGGCTTGTCGAATGCGATCCACGGGCCGGAAGGCCCGCGCCACTCCATCCGCTTCCCCCGCTCAGAGCAGGGACGACTGCGGATCCGTCAGCGGCTTGAGCCCGATCGCGGTGTAACCCTTGGCGGTGAGGACGCGGCCCTGCGGCGTGCGCTGCAGGTAGCCTTCCTGGATCAGGAATGGCTCGTGCACTTCCTCGAGCGTCTCGGCTTCCTCGCCGACGGCGACGGCGATCGTGCTCATGCCGACCGGGCCGCCGCGGTAGTTGTCGGCCATCACGCGGAGCATGCGTTTGTCCATCTCGTCGAGGCCCGCGGCATCGATCTCCAGCAACTCCAGCGCGGCCGCCGCCACTGGTCGGGTGACGTGGCCTTGGGCGCGCTCCTGGGCGAAGTCGCGGACGAAGTTGATCAGATTGTTCGCCACGCGCGGCGTGCCGCGGGAACGCGTCGCGATCTCCTGCGCGCCTTCCCGGTCGATTTCGACTTTCAGCAAGCCGCAACTCCGGCGCACGATCGATTCGAGGGTCGCGTGATCGTAGTAGTCGAGCCGCGTCTGGAGCGTGAAGCGCGAGCGCAACGGGGCCGTCAGCAAACCGCTGCGGGTTGTCGCGCCGACGAGGGTGAAACGCGGAATCGTGAGTCGCACGCTGCGCGCGTTCGGTCCCTGATCGATCATGATATCGAGCCGGAAGTCCTCCATCGCGGAGTAAAGATACTCCTCGACCGTCTTCGGGATCCGGTGGATTTCGTCGATGAAGAGGATGTCGCCTTCCTCCAGATTGGTCAGCAGCCCGGCGAGATCGCCGGCCTTCTCCACGACCGGGCCGGAGGTCACGCGCACATTCTTGCCGAGTTCGTTGCCAAGGATGAAGGCGAGGGTGGTCTTGCCCAGCCCCGGCGGCCCCGAGAGCAGGATGTGGTTCAATGGATCGCCGCGCCGCTTGGCCGCGCCGACCATCACCTGCAGCCGCTCAACCGTCTTGGGCTGGCCGGTGAAATCCGAAAACGACAGCGGCCGCAGCGCCGCCTCCACCGCCGTCACCGGAGCCGCGAGCGTGGACGTGATGAAACCGAGGCCGGTCGCCGCGGCCGCGGGCGACGGAATTTTAGATTTTGGATTCTCGATTTTCGACACAGGAATTTTAGATTTTGGATTCTCGGTTTTCGATTTCATGCCCGGTCACTAAGAAGCCGGCGAGAGACGTCTGCTTGAATCGAGAGGGTGAATTTTGGAGGGCACGTTTCGCTCTAACGCATCGAATCCGCGGCAATGGCTTGGGCCCGGAAAAATCGAAAATCGATAATCCAAAATCGAAAATCCGCTCAGCTCCACTCGACGTCGGCGCCGAGGGTGCGAAGGTTTTCCACGAAGCGCGGATGGGCGCGCTTGATCGTATCGGCGTTCTTCACCACCGAACGGCCCTTGATGCTGGCCGCGACCATGTAGAGCGCGACGGCGGCGCGGATGATGTAGGGAGCGTCGACGGTGGTGGGGTGGAGCGGGCGATCGCCGAAGACGATTACGCGATGCGGATCGCTGACGACCACGTGCGCGCCAAACTTCGAAAGCTCGGGCATCCAGGTGAAACCGCCCTCATACACCTTGTTCCAGAATTGGATCGCGCCCTCGGCCCGGACGGCGAGGGCGATCATGCAGGGAAGGAGATCGACCGGAAAATAGGGCCACGGCGCCGCCTCGATCTTGGGAAGCAGGTTGCTGGTGAACGGAGCCTCGATGACGAGCTTCTGCCGCCGGCGGACAATCGCGGTGTCGCCCTCGTGCTCGACGATGACCCCGAGTTTCTCGAAGGCCCGGACGATCAGATCAAAATGGTGGGGCAGCGAGTGCTTCACCCGCACTTCACCGCCGGTGATGGCGCCGAGGGCGAGAAACGTGACGACCTCGTGGTAGTCGGTGCTGATGGTGAAGGTCCCGCCGTGCAACCGGTCCACGCCCTCGACGGTCAGCTTGCTCGTGCCGAGCCCGGAGATCTTCGCGCCCATCGCGGCGAGCACGGTGCAGAGATCCTGGACGTGCGGCTCGCTGGCGGCGTTGAGGAGCGTCGAGGTGCCGCGGGCGAGGGCCGCGGCCATGACGAAATTCTCCGTCGCGGTGACGGACATGTAATCCGGCCAGTGCCGGGCGCCGCGAAACCGGCCCGTGAGACGGACGGTCAGGGCACCACGGTGGGAAATCTTCGCGCCGAGCTTCGTGAGGATTTCCAGATGCGGATCGAGTTCCCGGATGCCGAGGGAGCAGCCCTTCGCATTGGTCGGGATCGTCAGTTTCTTCATCCGCTGGAGGAGCGGGGCGAACAGGAGCACCGAGGAGCGCATGCCCGAGGGCAGACCATCCTCGATGCCCTGCGGATCGAAACTGGAATGGTCGATGTCCATCGTCCCGGCCGCCCGGTCCCAGGTAATCCGCGAACCCTGTTCCTGGAAAAACGTGACGAGCTTCGCGACATCCGTGATCTCCGGGACATTCCGCAGCGTCACCGGATCGTCGGTCAGCAGCGTCGCGCAGAGAATGGGCAGGACGGAGTTCTTGTTGCCGGACGGCGTGATGGTGCCGGAGAGCGGTTTGCCGCCGTTGACGATGAGATCGGCCATCTTGGCGAGCTGGGAGTTGAGGGCTGAGAGTTGAGACCCGGGGCGTAACCTGAGCGGGAAACGCGCCAAAGAAAAAGGCGCCCGCGGTTTGCGGACGCCCTTGAATGGCGCGCGGTGCAGCGCGCCTTGGCAATTTATTTCGCGAACTCGCGCTTACACGGCGCCGCCGCCCTGCTGGCCTTCGGGACGCGGGCCGCGATCACCGCGATCGCCGCCACCTTCGCCCCGGGAACGGCCACGACCCCCGCGACGACGCCGGCGACGCTGGCCGTCGCCCTGCTGGCCGTCGTCCCGTTCGCCGCCTTCGCCGCGGAACGAGCCGCCGCCTTCGGGCCGCGGGTCATTCGGGCCGCGACTGCGATTGTCACCGCGATAGCCGCCTTCGCCGCCGCGACCGCGTCCACCGCCACCACCGCCACGATGTTGGCGATGACCGCCGCGGCCGTCATCCCGGCGCTGGCCGGAGTCGGAACCGCCGGTCGACGGGGCTGCGGGCGCGGAGGAGCCGCCGCCGAAGAGGCCCTTCAACCAGCCGAGGAAGCCGCCCGACTTGGCCGGCGCCGCCTCGGGTTGGGGAGCCGTCGCGCGTGGCTCGAAGCGACGATCGTCGCGCCGCGGCTCACGGGGAGCGCGCGGTTCAAAGGGACGGGGGCCGCGGGCATCGCGCGGATCGAAGCCGCGGGATTCGCGGGGTTCGCGGCTGTCGCGCGGGGCGCGCGGCTCGCGAGGAGCGCCGCCTTCGCGGGGCTCGTAGGGAAACTGCTCGCGCTTCTCACGGGGCTGGAACGTCGGCCGCTGGGCCGGTTCCGCACCGGCGGAAGCCGACGGAGATTCCCAACGCACATCGGGCCGCTTGGACGGCTCGGGCGGGAGGATGTTGAGTTCGGGCCTCGCCGTGCTCTCAGCCACCGGAGCGGGGGCCGGGGTCGCGGTCGTTTCGCCATTCGACGCCGTGCTGGCATCGATCGAGGCGGAACTGTCCGGGACCGGGGACGGTTGCACGGGTACGGCCGCGGGAGCGGGCTCGATGTCGGGGGCGCTTGCGCTGACAGGCGCCTCGGGCGCGCTCACGGTGGTTTCACCGGTGAACGGATTCTTGTACTCGCTGACCGGCTTCATCACCTCCAAGGACGTCGGCTTGTAGCCGGCGGCGGGGGCGGGGCGGGTGGTGGCGGCAGCGGCGGCACTCGGACGTTTGCCTCGGGCGAGGCCGGCACCTTTGGTCGGGCTGAACACCCCGAAGGCCGGGGCGTTGGGGCTCGCCGGCGTTTGTGGCGCTGCGGCGGGCAAGTCGGCTGAGGCCGGGGTCGGCTCGCCGGACTTATCTGGTTCTGACATGTTTGTGTTGGTTTGACGGGCGCATTCCCGGAAAACGGGAGCGCCATGGGTTGTGAGTGCCTCCGGAACGCCAGAGGGCGCTCTACGGAAACATGAAGGGTGAATCATCGCCGGGGAACCCGGGTCGGGCAACTGTAAATTCCGCGGTTTCCGCCCGGGGCGAAAACCGTGGTTTGGCTTCGGGGGCAAAGATCTGACGGAGCAAAACGTGCCTTGCCAGTATTCCGCTGATTCGCACAGCGTCGGCCCATGGACAAACTCGAGGAGATTTTCACGATGCAGGATGCGTTGAATCGCCGGATTGGCGTGAATCTCCCGCCCCCGACGGACGAGGAAAAGGCGAAGTGGATCCTCAACTACACCCGCGCGATGCAGCAGGAGACCGCCGAGCTGATCGACAGCGTGCCGTGGAAGTGGTGGGCCAAGTACCAGAAATTCGATGAGCAGAACGCCAAGGTCGAGGTGGTCGATCTCTTCCATTTTCTCGTCTCGATCGCGCAGACGCTGGGGATGACCGCGGACGATGTTTACCAGGCCTACTTGAAGAAGAACGCGGTCAACCACCAGCGGCAGGAAACCGGCTACGTCAAAAAGGACGAAGCCGACTCGAAGCACATCTAGGGTTTTCGCGCGGCGCGAAAACCCGAGGCGGCTGTGCCGCGGGGTTCTTGGGGTGAACACGTGCGGGGTGTTCTGGACCACTGAGTTTGTGCTGGAGTGCGGCGGAGATTTCTGGCGCTTCCGAAGCCTCCGATCGCGTCTGTCCTCTGATCGAATGAGCGGCAGAGGAGATTCCAGCGGGCGACCAATCCCCTTCGCCCACGAACCGCTTTTCCCCAGCCGCAACTCCTGAAAATCTGGGTTTTCGCGCCGCGAAAACCCAAAGCGTCAGCGCGTAACGACGAAGGCCGCGGTCACATCAACGGCGACATTGCCGTTCTCGACGATCGAGGCCTTGAGATTGAGCTTGGCCTTGCCGTAGCGACCGAGCGCTTCCTTGAACTCGGCGATCGCAGCTTGGGCGGGACGTTCGCAAATCGCACGGAGATCGCCGAGGACCGGCCTCCGATACGCCGCGCGGCTTTCCTTCACCACGATGCTCCACTGGGCCTTGTCGGCGCCTTTTTCATTCTTCATCAGCTCCCAGACGACGCCGTAACCGGCGAGCGTGGCGAGCGAAACGAGGCTGCCACCAAAAGCCGTATTGAGCGAATTCTTGTTCTGCTCCTTGGGGGCTCGCAGCACCAGCGCACGGGCATCGCTGACCTCCACGCCGACGCCCATCGCCTTGGCGAGGGGGATCATCTCGTGGAGGAACAGCTCAAGGGCTGGCACCTTGACCGATTTCATGGGCCGGCACGCTGGATGGTTTTTTGGGCGCCGTCAAAGACTCCCGGGATCAGGTTATGCGCAGCGCGACCTTTGGTCGGAATCGAGGGTCGGCCAGCTTGGCAACGGCGGGGCATTTCAACTGGGAATTCGCCTTTCATTACTCTGCTTGCGCGCCGGGCACTCAGCCACGTGCATCGCGCGATCCGTTTCAGCGGCAGAGACACTTTCAAAGGGATCGATCGATTCATAAACAGCTAACGGTAAATATATTAAACATTATCGTCCGGCCCGAAAACACGGAGCCTGAAGCTAGGAAAATAGGAATCGGCCAACGGCGTTCATTGACCGCCGCGCACGCATGGACTCACTCGTGTCGTGATTTCCCCCGGCCCAACCATGGCGAATTTGTCCGCAACAAGTTCGAGCCGGGTCGAGTCCCAGTCTGAATGTCCGAGATGAGACCTCGCCGGAACTTCCTGCTCGGCTTGCTGGCCGCGATCGGTGCGGCCGGGTTCTGGTTCGCGGGGTGGCCGCGCGTAGTGGGACCGGCGGCGACGACAGAGTTGCGCCCGGTGGCGGTTCCTTCGCGGCGTGATGTCGTTGCGGCTGACCCGATATCCCAGCTCGCGGATGGGCAGGCGACGTCGGTTCGCGATCTCTTCACCTTTGGGCGGCCCGCGGAAGCCAGCGTATTCGATGAACTGCTACCGGCGCCGGCACGGGCGGTGAACTATGTTCGAGTCGATCGGGGCCTGGTCGAGGGCAAGGCCTCGCCTTTCTGGCAGGCGGGCGGCGCGGGACGGGTGCGGATTCCGCGGCCCGATGGGCCGGCGCTGACGATCGTGATCGATGGCAGCGAAATGCTGGGCGCGGATCGCTTTACGAGCGCCGGACAAATCGAGGGCCGGCCCCTGAGTCGCGCGACCTTTGCCTACAACGAGGGATTCCTTCACGCCGCGATCGACGATCCGGAGTGGGGCAGCTTCGTCCTGCGGGTGGCGAACGCGGAGTGGTCGCAGTTCTACGAACTGGATCCCGAACAGGTCGCCCCCTGTGGCGGTGAGCGCCGTCCGGCGATCGCCGCGTGGCAGCGGGCCCGGCAGGCCTCACTTCCCGCTGGCCCCGCGGTGGCCAGCCCGGCCGTGGCGGCGGCGCAGAATCCACAGCGGGCCGAGGTGCATGTGATGATGGTCTACACGCAGGCGGTCATGGCGGGCGTGCCCGGACTTTCCGCGGCGGATCGCATCCGGGCGGTGCAGAGCGCGTGCGACGGCGTGATTGCCAAGGTCAACAGTGCTCTCGCCACGAGCGCGATCACGGCCCGTCTCCGGTTGGTGAAGGTCTGGGAGACCCGTTTCGCGTTGGATGGGGCGGCGACCACGTCGCGCGTGAACCTGCAGGACGACGCGCTGGATGCCCTTTTTCAGGCGGGCGACGGCAGCATGGACGACATCCATGCCGTGCGCGATCAGGCCGGCGCCGATGTCGTGTGCCTGGTCCTGAATCGCCCCGACGCCTTCAGCAGCGGGCTGAGTTTTCTCCTCGATGAACCCGGCGAGAATACCAACCCGCAGTTTGCCTTTTCCGTGGTGCAGTATTCGCAGATGGCGGGGACCAATGTCGTGGCCCATGAACTGGGCCATGTCTTTGGCTGCGCCCATGATCGGGCCCATGCGCTGAGCGGGCCGGGCGCGTATTCCTTCAGTTACGGCTACACCTTTCTCGCCGGGAACAACCAGCAGTATCGTGACATCATGTCGTATCCGCCCGGCCGCGAGCTGAGCTATTTTTCCAACCCGCGGATCGCGGCCCCGGCGCCGGCCCCGGAGAATTCGCCCGGCGGTATCGCGGAGGGCAGCCCGGGCGAATCCGACACGGCGCTGACGATCGAGCGCGGCTCGTTTGAGGTTTCCAACTATCGACTGCAGACTCAGGCGGCGGCGAATCCCGGGACCCTGATCAACGTGGCCACCCTCGCGTATTCGGGAATCGATGACCAGGTGCTGATCGGCGGCTTCGTCATCGGCGGGACCCAGCGGAAGACGATTCTGCTCCGGTGCGCCGGGCCGGCGCTCGCCTCGTTCGGCGTGATCAATTTCCTGCCGGATCCGATGCTGCGCCTGTTCGCGGGATCGCAGGAGGTGGCGACGAATGACAACTGGACGACCTCGGTCGAGGCGGGCCGCGTGGCCGAGGCGGCACAGCAGGTCGGGGCCTTTCCGTTCGCGGCGGGCAGCACCGATGCGGCCCTCGTGACGGAGCTCGATCCCGGGGCTTACTCGGTCTTTGCCCAGGGTGCCAACGGCAGCACCGGGCTCAGTCTGATCGAGGCCTACGATGTCGATCGCGGTGGCAACCGCATCATCAATCTGTCGACCCGGGGTTACGCCGACAACGCGGGCCGCGAGATGATTGGCGGCTTCGTGATCCAGGGTGCCGCCGACGTCACGAAGCGGATTCTAATCCGGGTTCGCGGGCCTTCGCTGGAGCGGGATTTCGGCCTGACCGGCACGCTCTTCGATCCGTGCCTCGAGTTGCGCAACGCCCGCGGCGAACTCCTGATTTTCAACGATGACTGGAGCACGGGGGCCCGGCGCGTCGGGACGGAGACGGATGACTTTCAGCCGCTCGTCCGTTTCTACGGCGAGCAGCAGAAGGCGGCCACCGGCCTCGCCCCGGCCAATCGCCGGGAGCCCTGCATCCTGGTGGACCTGCCGCCCGGCAATTTCACCGTCATCGTGAAACCCTTCGAGTTGCTCAGCCCCGATCCCGATCTCAACCAGCCGGCCCGCCCCGGCCTCGGGATCGTGGAAGTCTACGAGGTCAACTAAGCCGGCGAAGGTCCGTTCGAGTTTAACCACCGAGCGCACCGAGTTCACCGAGTGGAGCCGTGGCACTGGAACAGGGTATCAGGAAGAGCTGGAAGTGGGTTGGTCCGATTCCTGGCTTCCTGGATTCAGGTTCAACCCCGGCTCGGTCGGGGTGGCGATCGAAGCCGGAAACGTCTTCATCGCTCCGCTCGATGAAGTCCCGCCGCTCACGCCGCGGGCCACCAAGGTCGTCTCTTCGCGATTTCCTGCTGCACGGTTTCGGCTGAGCCTGAAGCCAGGAATCCAGGAAACGATCCTGTGGCTGCGAGCAACCCTGTCACTGACCGAGCAAAAAAAATGTGGAGGGCCGCAAAAAGGGATCCGCAGCCCGGGTGGAGGGCTGAGCTCCGCCGAGGCTGCTTTTGGATCGTTCGATGAACCGGCCTCGGCGGAGCTCGGCCCTCCCGAGAAGCCGACCCCCCCTGGCTACACGCGTGAGCGAGTGGGCGCCGGGTTGGACGGCAAGCGCAGGGGC
>CAINHV010000430.1 GCA_903848965.1 uncultured Opitutia bacterium
CGGCGCCGCAGCATGCCGCGAACTTTCTGAATTATGTTCAGGCAGGCGCGTACACTGCGGGCGTTTTTCACCGGTCGGCCGCTCTCGATTCAAGCGGGCAAACGTCGATTCTCCAAGGCGGAGGTTACACGTGGACGGGCAGCCAGTTTGCGTCGATTTTCCGCTTCAACCCGGTCCCGCTGGAATACAATCTTCCAAATTCGCGGGGGACTCTGGCGGCGGCCCGGCAGAGTGAGATTAACAGCGCCTCGAACGAGTGGTACTTCAACACGCGGGACAATTCCACGATCCTTGGGACGGGCAATGGCGGCGGTTACACCGTGTTTGGCCGGGTCATGGGTTCCGGCATGACGGTCGTCGACACGATGGCGGCGTTTCCGCGGTACAATGTGACCGGGTCGGTTTTCACGGACCTGCCGCTGCGAAACGTTTCGGGCAACACCATCACGACGGCGAACGTGGCGATCATTAACTCCATCTCGCTCGCGTCCATCTACCCTCCAAGCACTGGTTCCGCCGCCTCAGTGCTGGCGCTGTCGGGTCAGATCTCCGCGCCGGCCGTGGTCGATGCCACGATCTCCGGTTCGAATCTCAGCCTGACGCCCAAGGCGCTGGGCACGGTCGACGTCATCATTCGCGCCACCGATTCCAACGGCAATGTGGCGTCGAGCACGTTCACCATCACAGTGAGCGGACCGACCCCGACCTCTGTCTCGGCCGCGCAAGGCGCCACCGTGGTGTTCGAGGCCCCGGCCGGGGCAACGGCTTATCGATGGCAGCGCAACGGATCGGATCTGAGCGGCGGGACCTCGGCGACGGTCTCCGTTGCGGACATGCAGCCGTCCAAGATCGGATTGTACTCCGCGCTCATGACGACGGGAACGACCACGACCGCGAGCCGCTCGGCGATTCTCGGCGTCAGCACGAGTGAGAAGGTCATCGGATCGGCGGAGGAGGTCGGGCCGAACATCGTGCATCCCAACGGCAACATCTTCGACCAGCTCCTGCTGCAGGGCGCCGCGGCCACGTTCACGGCCGATGCCGGCCAGGTCACACGTCTTTCCTACATCGATCTCGAGGACGACATCGTGCAGGTAGAGTTCTCCGGGGCTGGTAGTGTGTCCCTGCTGCTTGACGCCGCCACCGGTCCCTCGGCGCCGGTGAAATACAATCAACCCACCGTGGCCTACATGAAGGGCCACGCCGGGATCGTGGTCACGGGGGCGAATGAAACCACCAACCTGTCGATTTTCACGGTTGGCCGCGCCACGGCCTTCGACCCGACCGGCGCCTACGATATTCTCCAAGCCCCCAGTGCGACCAACGTGCCGGCGAACAATGGCAGTTCGCTCTTCGTGGGGCATGGCTCCACCGTCTACGAAGGAACGGCCGGTCTGGCCTTCGTCGCGATCACGAGCACGAATGGCCAGTTCGGCGGCATTCGGGCGGCCAACGCCACCTTCTACGCGGTCCGCGGGTTGACCGGCATCTACGCCCCGGATGTCAGTTTCACCGGCCCGGTCTTTGTGGGCAACATCGTGGCGGCCACGGAGGCGACGGGCGTGCTTCGCCTCGGCTCGAGCACCGATGTGCGCATTATTGGCGGAAACTTGGAGCAGCTCAACGCACGCGCCGTCCAGGTTAGTGGTGTCACCCAGTTGAAGTTCACCGCGGGCATCACGTCCCACGGGGTCGCCCGTCCGGCCCAGACCAACCAAGCCCGCCTCGAGCAAGACGGCGTGGATGTCACCAGCCAGATCGTGGTGTATTGAGGCCGACGCGCCGAAACGGCGCCCTGAAGAATCCAACTGATGTAGGGCCGGCGCCCTTCGACCAGCTCAGGGCCTTTGTTTGAAGCGAACATCAGGCCGTGAGCCGGTCGAACGGCTCGCCGCCGGGCCGGGTCGAGACGGATTTCCGATCGCGCTTCGGGCCCGGCGACCAGCGCCGGCCCTACACCTGCGAAATCCGCTCGGCATGCCCGCAGGCGGGTCGAACTTAGATTCGAAACCGCATCCTGTAGGGCCGGCGCTCGCCGCCGGGCCCGAGTGGCACGGGTCTCACGACCCGTGAAGTACGTTCGGGGCTCGGATATAGGTCTGGAGCAATCCAGGCGTGGACGAGCCACGCCCCTACACGCATTTCGTCGCGCGCCCCCATTTCGTAGGGGCGTGCCTCGTGCACGCCCGCGCCGTCAC
>CAINHV010000431.1 GCA_903848965.1 uncultured Opitutia bacterium
CCTTGTATTCCTTGACCCACTCGCGGGTGAACTGGCCGCTCTGAACTTCCTTCAGGATCTTCTTCATCTCGGCCTTCACCTTCTTGTTCACGACGCGCGGGCCGCGGGTGATGTCACCGAATTTCGCGGTCTCGGAGATCGAGAAACGCATGCCGGCGATGCCGCTCTCATACATGAGATCGCAGATGAGCTTCAGCTCGTGGAGACACTCGAAATACGCCATCTCGGGCTGGTAGCCCGCCTCGACGAGGGTCTCGAAACCAGCCTGGACGAGGGCGCTGGCGCCGCCGCACAGCACCGCCTGCTCGCCGAATAAATCGGTCTCGGTCTCTTCCTTGAACGAGGTCTGGAGCACGCCGGCACGGGTCGAGCCGAGGCCCTTGGCCCAGGCGAGCGCGGTCTTCTTGGCCTGCTTGGACTTGTCCTGCGCGACGGCGATGAGCGCCGGCATGCCCTTGCCCTCGGCATAGAGGCGGCGGACCATGTGGCCGGGACCCTTCGGGGCGACCATGATGCAATCGATGTCCTTGTGCAGCTTGATCAGTCCGAAGTGCACTGCGAGGCCGTGCGAGAAGATGATGGTCTTGCCCTTCGCGAGGTTGGGGAGGATGTCGTTTGTATAGACGTCCGCCTGCTTCATGTCGGGCAGGCCGATCATGATAACATCGGCGCGGCGAACCGCCTCGGCGGTATCGACGACCTCGAAGCCATGCTGCTCTGCAACCTGCTTCGACTTCGAGCCAGCATAGAGGCCGATGATGACCTTGCAGCCGCTGTCCCGGAGATTCAGCGCATGGGCATGGCCCTGGGAACCGTAGCCGAGGACGGCGAGAGTTTTGTTCTGAAACACGCCGAGATTGGCGTCTTTATCGGTGTAGACTTTGGCGGGCATAGGATCGGGATTTAGCGGTGTAAGGACGGAGGTTTAACGGGTAAAAACGGGGAGCCGGCAGCGTCAGCGCTTCAGCGCCAGCGGGCCGGTGCGGGCGAGTTCGAGGATGCCGAAAGGTTCGAGCAGGGCCAGCAGGGCGCCGACCTTTTCCTCGTCGCCCGTGGCCTCGATGATGAGGGAGGCGGCGGCGAGGTGGACGATCTTGGCGCGGAAGATTTCCTGAATCTGGAAAATTTCCGGCCGCGTCTTCGCGTCGGCCTTCACCTTGATGAGGATGAGCTCACGGGTGACCGCCTGACCTTCCTTGAAGTCCACGACTTCGACGACGTTGACCAGCTTCTGAAGCTGCTTGAGGCAGAGGTTCAGGGCGGCCTCGTCGCCTTTTAGGACGGCGGTGATCCGCGACAGGGTCGCGTCATGGGTCGGCGCCACATTGAGCGAATCGATATTGAACCCGCGACCGGAGAACATCCCGGAAACGCGCGCCAGGACGCCGAATTTATTTTCGACGAGGACGGAAATCGTGTGCCGCATAAAGGATTAAGTTGAAGGAAAAGGAAGGCTGGCCGAATGCCCGGGCGATGGTGGACGCCGAGGGACTCGAACCCCCGACCCTCTCGGTGTAAGCGAGATGCTCTAACCAACTGAGCTAGGCGTCCGAGCTGAGGGTCGATGAAAGGGCTTCCGCCACAGCTATGACAAGGAATTATTAGGGTATGACGTGCGCCCCTCAGGCGGGCGCACCGGGAGAACGGCCCTCCAACCAAAGGTCGCCGGAACGAAATCAGATCCCGGCCAGGGCGGACTTTGGCTTGAGCAGGCCCTCGCAAACCATGAGCTCGGCATTCTGGAGGGCGTTCAAGGCTGCGCCCTTCCAAAGGTTGTCGCCGCACACCCAGAGGGCGAGGCCGTTGTCCAACGCGGTATCGAGGCGGATGCGGCCCACGCCGCACTTCACCTTCTGCGAGAAATCGAGCGGGGTCGGGTAGAGCGACTTCGAGGGGTCGTCCACGAGTTCGGCGCCCGCGAAGGCCGCGATCGCGGCGCGCGCGCCCGCGACCGTGACGGGGCGTTCGAACTCGGCGTTAATCGAGACCGAGTGCGCCCGGACCACCGGGACACGGACCGTCGTCGCCGAGACCTTGAGGTTCGGCAGGCCCATGATCTTCCGGCTTTCGAGCATCATCTTCGTCTCTTCGCCGGTGTAGCCGTTGGTCCCGAAGGTATCGACCTGCGGGATGAGATTGAAGGCGATCTGGTAAGGATAAACCTTCTTCACGATCGGCGTGCCCTTGACGTGGGCCTGAACCTGTTCCTCGAGTTCGCGAATTGCCTCGGCGCCGGTGCCGGACACCGACTGGTAGGTCGACGCGAAGTACCGCTTGAGTCCGAAGGCGAGATGCAGCGGCCAGAGGGCCATGAGCGTCACGGCGGTCGAGCAATTGGGATTCGCGATGATGCCTTGGTGCGTCCGCAACTGCTCCGGATTGATCTCCGGAATGACGAGCGGGACGTTCGGGTCCATCCGAAGCGCCGAGCTCTTGTCGATCACGAGGCAGCCCGCCTTGACCGCATCGGAGGCCAGCGCGCGGGTCACCGAGCCGCCCGCGGCGAAAAACGCTAAATCGACCTCCGCGAACACGCCCGGCTTGGCCTCCTCGACGGTGTATTTCTTGCCGGCGCAGGCGATAACCTTGCCCACCGACCGGGCCGAGGCGAAGAGCCGCAGCGAGGCCATCGGGAAATTGCGATCATGCAAGAGTCGGAGCAACTCTTGACCGACGGCACCGGTGGCGCCGACGATACCTACATTGATGGAAGCGATTTTCACGAGTGATTCGTCGTTGGAACAGGTGAACAAAGCCTGCGCCCGCGTCGGCATCAAGCCCGGAGAGCGGTTCCTCCTCGTGCGGATCGGCACAGCCACCCTCCAATTTTTTCGCGGCGGTGCGCTGGTGAAGAGTTACGTCATTTCGACCTCGAAACAGCCCCCGTCCAACATCCGCAACTCGCTCGGAACCCCGCGAGGCCTGCACGAAGTCGCGGAGCGGATCGGCGGCGGCCAGCCTCCGGGCATGGTCTTCAAGTCGCGCGTCTCCACCGGCCGGCATTATTCGGAACTCCCTGAGGCGGCCAACGAAGGAAACTTGATCACCAGCCGGATCCTGTGGCTGCGCGGACTCGAGGCGGGCGTGAACCAGGGCGGCGACGTGGACACTTACGGCCGCTACATCTACATCCACGGCACGAACCACGAGGACCGGCTGGGCCAGCCGCTCAGCGCCGGCTGCATCCTGATGCGCAACCTCGACATCGTGGAACTGTTCGAGGAACTGCGGACCGGGGACAAGGTGCTGATCGTGGATTGAGGATTGGTTTGGCGTGGCATGGGTCTCCCGACCCATGACTGCGAATCGAAAGATGAGAGGATCGGCATGGGTCGGGCGACCCATGCCACCTCAAACCGCCGACCCTACTCATCACCGCGCCCCGATCACATCGCTGGCATAACCGTCGTCGCGCACGACCCGGGAATTGCCGCTGCCGTAGCCGGACGACGATCCCGTTTGCAGCCGCACGCGTTCGCCGGGAGCCAGCGGCGCCACGCCGCTCGCGCGTTCCTGAACGATCACGACGGTCTTGCCGCCTTCGAGCATCACGGTGACCTCCTCGCCCATCCGATCGTCAAGTTTCGCGCCGGCGGCACTGCCGGCGATCGATCCCACGACCGCCGCGACCGCGCGCTCGGGCGCCCCGAAAATGGCCCCCGTCATCGCGGCCGATCCGAGGCGCGCGCCCGTGCCGGTTGACCCGGTCTGGCTGGTCTGCCCCTTGATCAGCACGTCGCGGACGCCCACCACCTCGCCACGCTGCTCGGAAACCACCTGCCCGACCTGGCCGCGATCGTACACCGGCATGCTGCCCGCGCCACCGCCGCAACCGACCAAGAGGGCGCACGCTGCCGCGGCCAGAACCAACAGGCTCGAGTTCATAAAAGAGAAGGACGTCGTGGGTCAGACTTCAGTTTCAGGAACATTGTTCAGATTATTCGACCCCGCTGCATTCCGACGGCCAAACGGCATCGACCAGAGTCCCGGTAGTCGCGAGGCGCGTGAAGCGTCTAAGGTTTCATACCGTGCCAGCGGAGTGGGCTTGGCAGGTGGGCAGGCTCTGGAAGGGGTTCCGGACGCTGACCAGCCCGCACCAAGCCCGGTCCTCCACTCTTACTTCTTGGCCGGCGCCGGAGCCACGTACTTCGGGAGTTCGCTGGCCTTCGGTGTCGACTTCTCGAAGTTCGGGGTGACATCGGCGTCCACCCGGCCGGTCGCCCAATTCAGACCGCCGATCAGCACCGACTGGAACGTCGGATGGCTCCAAACGTCCTCGCGATGCCCGAGATTGGTGTAAAACACGCGGCCCTTGCCCTCCATCCGCGCCCACGTGGACGGATAAGCCGGGCGCGCATACGATGACCCGACCATCCGGGACGTCTGCTGCACCAGCAGTACATGCATATCGGGCGCGAAGTTCTTGAGGGAGTACCATTCCTCATGGAGCCCAAAGTCAGCCGGCACGGAACTGATTCCCGGGAACCAGGGGTCGACGACGGTCAAGCGCGATGGCTGCTGCTCGTCGTGTTTGATGAACTCGCCGCCCAGCATCTTGATGTAGGGGTCCGCCTTGTCGCCGTCGTTCACGTGCCGCGCGGGTCCGTAATCGATGTTGCCCGGGGAATGGAAGGTGTCCGCGGCGCTGTGCAGGCCGACGAAGCCCTTGCCCTCGGCGATGGCCTGGAGGAAGGCAGCCTTGCCGGCCGCGGTCATGGGAGGCGTACCGTCGCCGCGCTCCTCCGTCTTGGCCTGGGTCAGGTCCTGCGTCGTGTAGAACATGAACGCATCGAACTGCGCGAGATACTCCGGCGTGAAGCGGCTGCCGTCCTTCGAGAAGGTGAAGTCGATGTCGTGCTTCTCGCCGAGGGTCTTGAGGATTCCAAACGCGTAGCCAGGCCGGCCATCGGGCATCACGAGCTTCACGGCGTCATGCTGGAACCCCGACGACTTCGTGAAGAACAAAACCTTCTTCCGGGCCGGCGGCGCTTTCGGCTCGGGGGTTTGAGCCGGGAGGCTCGAGACCAGGAGCAGACCGATCGCCGCGAGGAGAAACCGCAAAGTGATTTTCATGGGGTCGAGCGAGTGTGCGTCCCAACTTTCACAAATCAACGTCTTTGGATTTCTTGACCAGGGCCGCCTTCGTCAGACCCAGCCGGCGCGCCGCGTTCGCCGCCTCGCCTGATTCGGCCGCCAGCGCGCGACGGATCAACTCCTGCTCCACGCGCGGCAGGATCGGCTTGGGGCCGGCCGCGAGCTGCGCGTAGATGAAGTCGAGCGCGGCCGCGATCGTCAGGGGCGGCACGACTGCGCCGGGCGCATCGCCCGGGGACGGTGCCGGGGCCGCGGCGGCCGCGTTCTCCGCTGCGCCGTCCTCGGCGGCGTCGCCGGCCAAATCCGCCAGCACGCGAATTTCAGCCGGGAGATCCTTGACGAGAATGGCGTCGCCCTGGGCCACGACCGCGCTGCGATAAATTACGTTTTCCAACTCGCGCACGTTGCCCGGCCAGCGATGGCTTTCGAGAACCGCCATCGCCTCCGGGGACACTTTCGAGACCCGGGTCTTCTTCTGCTTCACCAGGCTCTGCAGGCACTAGTCGACAATCTGCGGCACGTCATCGCCGCGCTCCCGCAACGCGGGCATCCGGATCCGGACCACGTTCAGCCGGTAATAGAGATCCTCCCGAAAGGTCTTCGCCTTCACCATCTCCTCGAGATCCTTGTTCGTCGCGGCGAGGATGCGGACGTCCACCCTGATCATCTCGGTGCCGCCCACGCGCTGGATTTCCCCTGCCTGCAGAACGCGCAGGATCTTCGTCTGGGTCGCCAGCGCCATGTCGCCGATCTCATCGAGAAAGATCGTGCCCCCGTCGCAAAGTTCGAACTTGCCGAGCCGTTGGCCGGTGGCGCCGGTGAACGAGCCCTTCTCGTGGCCGAAGAGTTCGCTCTCGATCAAGTTGTCGGGAATCGCGGCGCAATTCACCGCGATGAACGCTTTGCCCGCGCGGTGGCTGTGTTTCCAAATCGATCGCGCCACCAGCTCCTTGCCCGTGCCGCTTTCGCCGGTGATCATCACCGTCACGTCGCTCGCCGTCACCTGGCCGATTACCTTGAAGACATCCTGCATCACGGCGGAGCTGCCGACGATGCCCTCGCGATAGTCCTCGATGTTGATTGTCGGCTTGTAATCGCCAACCGCCCGCAAGTCCGCGTGCGCCTTCAGTGCGTTCTCCGCCAGCGCCAGCACCTTGGCCGGATCGAAGGGCTTCATCACGTAGTCGAAGGCTCCGTACTTCATCGCCTCGATCGCGGTCTGCGCCGTACCGAAGGCCGTCATGAGAATCACCAACTGCTTCGGATTCACCGAGCGGATGTGCTGCAATGCCTCGATGCCGCTCATACCTCCCATGCGCACATCGAGGAAGATCAAGTCCGGCAGCGGACCCTTCCGGACCATCGCGATCCCCTGCTCGCCGCTCGGCGCCTCGGTCAACTGATAATGGCGCGAAGACAGGACGCGGGCGAGCGAGTAGCGGATCTCGGCGTCATCATCGATGATCAGGATGGTCGGCGGCTTGGTGGAGTCGGGCATGAAGACGGAAGCGGTCGAATGGCACCCTCCGGCGCGAAGGAAGCCGACGGAAGCTTCGATTATTCCCTCCCGAATACGACAGTCAAATCGGCAAATCCCTCCGCGCGTGCCGAGCGGCGAAGGCCGGGTCCCAAACATCCCGCCCAGCACGCAGAACCCCGAACTCCGCGAAGCGGCGCGCCACGGAATCCGACAGAACGCTGGCGTATTGGCGGCGCCCGCTTTTGTTGCAGGCCATGCTTGGTTGGTCCCTGAACCTTTTCCGCATCCGCGGCATCCAGCTCGCGGTCCACTTCTCGTTCTTCCTCCTCCTCGCACTGGTCGGCCAGGAGGGTTGGAGCAACGGCGGCTGGATGGGCGTGTTCTGGAACGTGGCCACGCTGCTCGTCTTCTTCACCTGCGTGGTGCTCCACGAACTCGGCCACTCGTTCACGGCCATGCACTATGGCGTGGGCGTGCGGCGGATCCTGCTCATGCCGATCGGGGGGATGGCGGAGTTCGACCAGATCCCGCGCCAGCCTCTGCGCGAGTTTCTCATCACCCTTGCCGGACCGGCGGTGAACTTCGTCATCGCGGGCGGACTCAGCCTGGTCGTGGGCATGCCTTTCGGCTGGCCCTTCGGCGCCTACGATTTCCCCGCCAACGCCGAGGGGTTCACGCAGCTCGTCATCCACTGGAATCTGATGATGGGTCTCTTCAATCTCGTGCCCGTGTTTCCGATGGATGGCGGCCGGATCTTCCGCGCCCTGCTCGCCACCCGGCTGCCGTATCTGAGGGCCACGTTCACGGCGGCCCTCGTCGGCAAGATCCTCGCCGTCCTGGGCGCCGCGGTCGCCCTCTTCTACTTCCAGGCGGTCCTGACGGCCGTCCTTTTCGCGTTCATCTTCATCGCCGGTGAAATGGAATACCGCGCCGTGCGGCGCCGCGAAATCGAGGATGCGAGCTGGCGTGCGATGCTGACGCGACGTATCCGCTTCACCCGCCGGCCGAGGAACCGCCCATTTTGGGCCGATAAAGCG
>CAINHV010000432.1 GCA_903848965.1 uncultured Opitutia bacterium
TCGATTTTCCGCTCTCAACTCTCAACTCTCAGCTCTCAACTCAGAGCCCCAGCCATGCAAAAGGCCATCCACGGCATCACCGTCGCCCACTTCTTTGAGACCTACCGCGAGAGGTTGAAGATGGAGCTCGTCACCGGGACCGACGGGCTGCACCGGCTGATCCACGAGGGCAGCATCAACCGGCCCGCGCTCGCGCTGACCGGCTTCTTCAAGTATTTCGCGCACCGGCGCATCCAGGTCCTCGGCGCCGCCGAGATGACCTATCTCAAGACCATCTCACAGAAGCAACAGGTCCAGATCCTCGAGAAAATGGTGAAGCAGGGCATCCCCTGCATCGCCCTGACGCGCAACTACCAGCCGACCCATCCCATGGTGGCGGTCGCGACGGAGCTGCATCTGCCCATCATCCGGACGCCGATGATCACGATGAACTGGATCAACCTCGCGACGCTCGCGATCGACAACGAGTTCGCGCCCGCGGGGACCGAGCACGCCACCACCCTCGATATCAAGGGCGTCGGGGTGATGCTCCGCGGCGACTCCGGCGTGGGCAAGAGCGAGTGCGCCCTCGCGTTGATCGAGCGCGGACACTCGCTCGTCGCCGACGATCTCACGGTCATCAAGCTGCTCGACGAGCGTGAGCTGATGGCCTCGTGCCGGCCGCTCAACCGCGGCTACATGGAGTGCCGGGGTATCGGCATCATCAACATTGCCGAGATGTTTGGCGTGAAATGCGTCCGGTTGGAAAAGCGGATCGACATGGTGGTTTCGCTGCGGGAATGGACACCCGACGCGATCGAGGAACGCACGGGTCTGGAGGAAAACTTTTACGAGATTCTCGGCCAGCGGCTGCCGCACATCGAGCTCTACGTCCGGCCCGGCCGGGACATCGCCCGGCTGGTGGAGGTCGCGGCGTTGACCCAGGCCCTGAAGAAAATGGGCCACGATCCGGCGCGCACCTTCAACGACCGCCTGATCGCCTTCATGAACGAGCAGGCGAATCAGCCGCTCCCCACGAAGATCAAGCCGGTCGATCGCGAGGAAAGCGCCCCCGGCGCCTAGTCACCGCGACGGGCGGGCGAAGGAGCAACGAGCGCCCGCGAGTTGCCCCCGCTGGACGTGCCGGAGTTTTCGAACGCGGCCGCCGGATGCTCGGTTCGCCGCCACGGCCACGCCGAGTCTGCCCACCGGGGCCGCGGCGCTCTGGCCGGGTGCACCCGGGCGCGGTTCGGCGATAATTCCCCACTGAAATCCGTCTTCGCCGCGGCCCGGAATTCTGGGCTTCCTGCCCCCGGGACTTCGACTAGCGTGGCCCGCCATGTCTTCTCCCGCGCTCCGCGCCGACGGCCGCCTGCCCACCCAGCTCCGCAACATTTCGTTCGAAGCCAACATCGCGCCCTACGCGACGGGCTCCGTCCTGGTCTCCTTCGGCCTCACGCGGGTCATCTGTGCCGCGACGATCGAGCCGCGCGTGCCAGCCTGGATGCGCCAGCAGGGCGTCAAGGGCGGCTGGCTCACCGCGGAGTATTCGATGCTTCCCTACTCGACCCTCGATCGGAAGTCCCGCGACATCTCCCGCGGCAAGCTCGACGGCCGGACGGTGGAAATCCAGCGGCTGATCGGCCGCTCGCTCCGGGCAGTCATCGACCTCCAGAAACTCGGCGAGAACACGCTGTGGATCGACACCGATGTGCTCCAGGCCGACGGCGGCACCCGCACCGCCGCGATCACCGGCGCTTTCCTCGCCGCCCGCCTCGCGATCCAGAAGCTCCTCGACGCGAAGAAACTCGCCGAGAATCCCATCACCGACTCGGTCGCCGCGGTCAGCGTCGGGGTCTTTGGTGGCCGCGAACTCCTGGACCTCGCCTACGTCGAGGACAAGGACGCCGATGTTGACTTCAACATCGTCATGACCGGCCGCGGCCAGTTCGTCGAAGTGCAGGGCAGCGGCGAGGAGGCGACTTTCTCGCAGGATCAGCTCACCAGTCTCATTGCCATGGCGCAGACCGGGCTGAAGGAACTCTCGGCGCTCCAGACCGCGTTTCTCACGAAGCAGCTCCTGAAGTTCTAGGTCTTTCTCGCTGCGGAGGCCAGGACCCTGTCGGTCCAAACGGAGCAGGTGAGGCTGAAAGGTTTTGGCGAGATTGCGTTCGAAGTGTCCCGCGTCAGCCGGCCGGTGTAGGATTGGTCGTTGTGGCACGGGTCTCCCGACCCGTGGCGGAGGGATCGAATGACATTCATGGGTCGGGAGACCCATGCCACTCGGAAGACGCCGACGGGACGTCGCCGGTCGGAGACCGGCGCCACTTGAACGATCGCCGTTACGGCAATTCCTGCACCCGGATCCGGCGGTACTCCATCTGGCCGTGATCGCTCTCGAGACCGATCGGACCGGAGGCCGGGATGGGCATCGCGTCGATCAGCACCTCGCCGTTGCAGGTGCTATGGGCGACCCCGCCCTTCACCGTGATGACGATCTCGTTCCAATCGAGGGGACGATAGTGCTTCAGCGCCATGTACGGTCCGGCGATCAGGAAGTCACGACACTGCAGCTGCGGTCCGCGCACATAGATGCCGCTGTCGGCGTTGGGGCTCGCGCGAAACTCGAGCTTCAGCACGAAATCCTTCGCGAACACGCGCTCGGTCACGACCCGCTTGTAGACGCGCAGCACGCGGGCCGGCGTCACGACCAGGCGTCCGTTGCGCACCACGAACCGGCCGTCGGTGGTTTCCGTCTTCCCGCCGAGCGCCGGCGTCTCGCTGTAGGTCCAGCCGGAAAAGTCGCGACCGTTGAACAGGGTCGTGAACCCGGGCTCGGGAGTGAAGTCGTCGGGCCACGACGGCACCAAGGCAGCGGTTTCGAGCACGGGCCGGAGGGCGCGCTCCCAGCGGGCGTAGCCGACGCCGTTAGGGTGGAGCAAATCAGGAAACTCCTCGGCATTCGCATCGCCGAGCGGGTTGGCGAAGAGCGCATAGGTGTCGAGCACGGTCACCTGCGGTTCGTCGGCGAGGCCCGCAAAGAAAAGCTGGTTGAGCGCGCGGATCTTCGCGGCGGGACGCTTCTTGGTGGCGGAGCTGGGGAAGACGTTGCACAGGATGACCGGCATCGACGGGTTGTGCTGCTTCAAGGCGGCGAGGATGAGTTCGAGATTCGCGGCGATGGTTTCGAGCTCGGCCTGTTCCTCGAGATCGTTGGTGCCGATGAGGAGGACGATGCCACGCGGATTCAACGGGAGCACATCCTGCTGCAGCCGGATGAGCACGCCCCGCGTGGTATCACCGCTGATCCCGCGGTTGGCCACCTTGGTCCCGGGAAACATCCCCCCGATCGTGTCGGTCCAGCCCTGCGTGATCGAATCGCCGAGGAACACCAACGCGCCCTGATCCTGCTGAACCCGCGCCGCCCAGGCCGTGCGCCGTTCGAGCCACAACTTTTGAAACCACTCGTAGCGGCGAATCGGGCCGGCGCCGGGAAGTCCGTCGTCGGTGGCGGGAATGGCGAGGGGGTTGGGCGCGGCGGGTTCGGCCGCCCGGAGCACGAGGGGCGAGGCGAAACCTAGGAACGCGGCGAAAACGAGGAGCACAGGGGTGGGTTTCATCGGTAAGAGGGGGAAGCGGAGTGCATCCGCAAACCGAATGGATTTACAGACTGAAACCGCCGCGGCGGGAGAGTGGCCCCGAATTCGGGGGGCTCACTGGGTTGGTCGAAGGCTGGGCATAGGTCCTATCAGTCTTATCGGACCTATATTTTCAGCGACAGCTTGCCGCCTGAACTCTCGACCGGTTGGCTGAGCCCATGCCCTCACCCCACTCGCTGGTCGGCCGCGATGTCATCCGCTGGGGTATCATCGGCTGCGGTGACGTCACCGAGGTGAAGAGCGGGCCCGGCTTCCGCAAGGCCACGGGCTCACAACTCGTCGCCGTGATGCGGCGCAACGGCGCCCTCGCCGCCGACTACGCCAAGCGCCACGGGGTGCCGCGCTGGTACGACAACGCCCTCGCCCTCGCCCACGAT
The DNA here is from genome assembly GCA_903848965.1 of uncultured Opitutia bacterium. Lineage (GTDB taxonomy): Bacteria > Verrucomicrobiota > Verrucomicrobiia > Opitutales > Opitutaceae > ER46. Next base: position 4,016 of record CAINHV010000432.1, read on the forward strand.
CCCGAAGTCGATGCGATCTACGTCGCCTCGACTCCCGGCGCGCACCTTGCGAACGCCCTCGTCGTCGCCGCCGCCGGCAAGCCGTGCTACATGGAAAAGCCGATGGCGCGGCACACGCCCGAATGCGACGCGATGATCGCCGCCTTCGCCCAAGCCAACCAGAAGCTCTTCGTCGCCTATTACCGCCGCGCGATGCCGCGTTTCCTGAAGGTCA
>CAINHV010000433.1 GCA_903848965.1 uncultured Opitutia bacterium
CTGCTGGTCTTCGCTCCTTTCGTACGCCTGAGGGGCCTCGCCTCGCTCGCGGCCGCGGGCTTTGGGGCCATCGGGGCGATTCAGTTCGGGCTCATGTACCTGGCCTACAACGCCAGCTTCCGCCACCTGCAGGCCTACGAGGTCGCGCTGTTCACCCTCACGACGCCCATCCTGGTCACGCTCTTCGCCGATGCGCTGGAGCGCCGGCTGCGACCCCGCGCGCTGCTCGCTGCGCTGCTTGCGGTCGTCGGCGCTGCCCTGGTGCTCGTCAAGTCGAGCCGGCTCAGCGTTTCGCTCACCGGCCTGGGACTTGTGACGCTCTCCAACCTCGCCTTCGCGGTCGGCCAGGTCCTCTACCAGCGGTTGCGGGCCCGCCACGCCGGACTGCGCGACCGCGATATCTTCGGGCTGCTCTACGCGGGCGGCTTCGCGGTGGCAGTGGTGGCGTTGTTGAACCGGGATGTCACCGTCACGCTCACGGCCACCCACCTCGCGACCCTCGCCTACTTGGGCATCGTCGCCTCCGGCCTCGGTTTCTTCCTCTGGAACATCGGGGCCACGCGGGTGGGAGTCGGGAGGCTCGCCGTCATGAACAACGCCAAGGTGCCGCTGATGATCTCCGTTTCGCTGCTCGTCTTTGGCGAACGGACGAATCTCGCTTCGCTCGGCGCCAGCTTCGCGCTCATGGCCGCCGCCGTGTGGCTCGCGGAAAAGCGCCCGGCGTAGCGTGGGTCGTTCCGCCTTCAGGCGGCTTGCATCCATCCAAGGCACCGCCCGAAGGCGGGCCGACCAACGAGGCCAGCCCGTAACAGCCGCAGGGCGCCCTTACGTCCCCTTCGTCTTGTACGTGCGGCTAAGCCCGGTCGAAGGAATGCTGATCGTGTAGCTCTTCCCATCGGCCGCCACGACCATCTTGATGATGTTCGCCGGGCATTTGGCGGCATCGGGACCCGTGAGATTGTCGTGGTTCGCGATTAATTCCTTCGGTCCGTTCTCCTCGGCCGTCACATTGTAACTCTGATGCAGTTGATAGGTGGCCTGCACGGACTTTGCGGACTTGATCGCGGCAAACGTTCCGGGCTGCCCGCCTTTCTTGGGGCCGTTGTTCATGACGACGACCGTGGGCTCGAGACTCTGGACGAGAACCGGGTTGTTGCTCACCTCGAGTCCGTGATGGTTCGTCTGATAAACATCCACGCTCCCGACCAGGTTGTGCGGGGTCACGAGCTTCTCCTCGAGGTTCCACGTGAGATCGCCGCCGTCGAAGAATCGAAACGCCCCGAACTCCAGCACGAACACCGCGCTGTTCGCATTGTCGCTTTTGTCGACCGGCTGGCCGGGAACGGATCCGGTCAGCGGATTCCGCACCACGCGCTGGGCCGCGGTCGGCTCGACGAATTTCTGATCCGCCGCCACGCAGCGGAGCGACAACCGAGGGGCCCCTGCGGCCGCCCGCAAGGGAATGACCGTCCCGGGCGCAAGCGCCACGCGCGGCGCGGCAATCTCCCGGTACGGCTGAATCTGCCGGAGAAAGGGCGAAGCCGCCCGGCCATCCGGATCCTGCTCGGGAATCGCCCGCTGGTAGATCGTGCCGAACGGCAACACGGCCGCGACCTCCGCCGCACCGCCAAAGTGATCGCCATGGTAGTGCGTGAGTAGCATGGCATCGATCTTGGTCAGCCCGGCCGCCTGGGCCGCGGCGATGATTCGGCCCGGATCCCGACCGCCCGGATTGCCCGTGTCGATGAGCACCGACTCGCCGGCCGGCGTGACGATCAGCGTCGAGCCGCCGCCTTCGGAATCGATCCAATAGACGTCGAGCGTGCCGTCCTTCGAACCGCCGCGGGCGGCGACGGACAGGACGAGAAGCAGGGAAACGAAACGGGGGAATCGCAAGAGCATGGACATGGGGTGAACGTGATGGGAGAAAGCGGGGATCGCCGCCCGCAGGGACACCCAGCGGGGTGACGACCGCCGCGGACACAAGGGCGCTCGGCCCTCCAACACAACCCTACAGCTCGCCGTGACCACTCAGGCGACCAGGCCCTCGGCCTTCAGTGCCTCGGTGAGCGTCGTGAGCCCGGCCTGCACGGCGTCGTCCGCCGGGCCTTCGACCAGGAAGCGCAGCTTCGGCTCGGTGCCAGAGTAACGCACCATGACCCGGCCGCGGGTGCCAAGGGCCGTCTCGACCGCGTGAATTGCGGCGGTCAATTTCACCAGCGAAGCCAGCGGTGGCTTCTCGCGCACTTTGACTGCGGCGGTCGCCTGCGGAAATTTCTTCAGCACGCCACGCAGTTCTGACAGGGGCTGGCCGGTGGCCAGCATGACATCGATCACCTTCAACGCGGCGATGAGCCCGTCACCCGTCGGCGAGAGATCGGAGAAGATGATATGGCCGGACGACTCGCCGCCGAACGTCGCACCCTCCTCGCGCATTCGCTCGCGCACATAACGGTCGCCAATCTCGGTCCGCACCACCCGGCCGCCGAGCGCCGCCAGCGCGGAATCGACCCCGAGATTGCTCTGGCGGGTAACCACCAGGGTGTTGTTCATCAACAAGCCGTCCTGCAGCAGATGGCGCGCGAGGAGCGTCAGGAGTTCGTCGCCGTCCAGCACGGTGCCGGTCTCGTCGCACAACACGCAGCGATCGCCGTCGCCATCGTGCGCGATGCCGATCCGCGCCTTCTCCGCCCGGACGCGGAGGGCGAGCTGCTCCGGATGCTCGCTCCCGATGTTCGCGTTGATGTTCCTGCCATCCGGCGCGTCGCCAATCCCGATCACCTCCGCGCCGAGCGCGCGCAGCACCACCGGGGTGGTCGCGCACGTGGCCCCGTTGGCCGTGTCGACCACGATCCGCCAGCCCGCCAAGGCGCCGGCCGGCAACAGACCGAGCATCGCCGTGATGTAGTCGTCGAGGCCCGCCACCGGGCCGGGCTCGGCGATCGCCGGTTCGGCGGCCGCCGGAACCGCCCCGTCAGCCGGCAGGAGCTGCTCAATCCGCATCTCCTCCACCTCCTTCAACTTCACGCCTCCCTGGCCGAATAATTTAATGCCGTTGTCCTCGGCGGGATTGTGCGAGGCCGTGATGACCACACCGAGCGCCGCCCCGCGGGCGCGAACCGCCCGGGACACCGCCGGTGTCGGCACCACGCCCAGCGAAATTGGATTGGCCCCACCCGCGCGTAGCCCCTGGGCCATCGCCCGCTCGAGCGACAGGCCGGAGTAACGGGTGTCGCGCCCCATCAGGACATCGCTCTGGGGCGGCAGCCAGCTGGCGACCGCCAGGCCGAGGCGACGCGCAAACGCCTCATTCATCACCGGCCCACCGTAGAGTCCGCGCACCCCGTCAGTCCCAAAATATTTTCGATTCATGGATAGGCTTTGGCCAAGTTGTCATCCCGGCAGGACTGCTGAGACGAGCCGCATATGCCGTCCGGACCGGCTATGACGCATAAAATTCGCGGGTCGCCGCCATCTTCTGTTTCACCGCCCCGCCCAACAGCACCTCGCGGGCCGCTTCCAGCCCGTCGCGCACCTCCGGGACGCGGCCCACGAGCCACATGGCCACCGCCGCGTTCAGCACGATGGTATCGACGAGCCCCGCCGGACCGTGGCCCGTCAGCACGCGATCAAGGATCGCCAGGTTCGCGGTCAGGTCGCCGCCCGCCAAATCGGCGAAAGGCGACTGTCGGAGCCCAAAGTCGTCGGCGCGCCAGTCCCCGTCGATCTCGCGCCGCCGGCCGAAGCCTCGCACGCGGTTCGTGGTCGCTGTCGTGAGTTCGTCGATCCCGCGAGTCGCATCGATCACACCGTGGGTGGCCAATCCGGCCTGGGTGCCGAGTACCTCCAGCGCGCCCGCCAGCTTGGGTACCCAGGCAGCGGAGAATGCGCCGAGCAGCACGTGCGCGGGGCGGCCGGGGTTAATCAAGGGTCCAAGGATGTTGAAGACGGTGCGCTGGCCGCGCGCCGCGAGCGCCTTGCGCACTGGGGCGATGTGCTTGAACGCCGGATGGTAGGCCGGCGCGAAGAAGAAGACGAAACCGAGCTCCGCCAGAGCGCGGCGCAATTTTTCCGGCGGCGCCTCGAGATTCACGCCGATCGCAGACAGCAGATCTGCGCTCCCGCACTTGGATGTAATTCCACGATTGCCGTGCTTCATCACGGTCACCCCCGCGCTCGCGAGTACCAGCACCACCACGCTCGAGATGTTGAAACCGCCGGCATGGTCCCCGCCCGTCCCGACGATGTCGATCGCCTGGTCCGACCAGGCCTCCACCCCGGGATTCACGGCGCGACGGCGAAAGGCTTCCGCGAACGCCGCGACCTCGGCCGGAGTCTCGCCTCGGAGGGCCAGCGCGGTCAGAAACGCGGCTTTGGCGTCTTCGCTCACGGCGCTGTCCGCCAGCACCGCGGCGGCCGTCTCGACCTCCGCGGCATTGAGTTCTCGGCTAGCCAATTGAGAGGAGAGATCGGTGAGTATCGTCATCGTTTCGGATCGGTTGAAGCCCCGCCCGATGTTCCGGCAGACACCGGGGAGCGCTGGATCAGGATGGATTGCCGCGAACCCCGCCGTGGGCAAGAGCGAAGCCCGAAGCGTCCGGCTCCCGGGCAAATAAATTTGCACCACCCCGGCAAAGCTGAAACCACGGCGCCGTGCGAACGCTCCGTCTCGCTTCCCTCATTTTGCTCGTCGCACCCTGGCTGGCATGGGCTGCCTCCACGCCGACCGCCACCCCGCCGCCGCCACCCGAGGATCTCGCGATGCCCGCGGCGGAATTGAGCGCCGCCGACGCGATAATTCTAGGAGTCATCGAGGGCGTGACCGAGTTCCTGCCCGTCTCTTCCACCGGTCACCTGATTGTTGGCAACCGCCTCCTCGACCTCGATTCCGACGAAACCCTGCGGGGCCCGGACGGCCAGCCACTCTGGTATCGAAAGCCTTCAACGAAGAATCCGGCCGGCGAGCCGCTCACCCTCAACCTCGCGGCCAAGACCTACGCGGTCGTGATCCAGTTCGGTGCCATCGCCGCCGTCGCGATTCTCTACTGGTCTCAGATCGCCGCCATGCTCCGCGGTCTTTTCGGGCGCGATCCGACGGGTCTTCGTCTCCTGATCAACCTGTTCGTGGCCTTCCTGCCCGCCGCGGTCTTCGGCCTGCTGTTGAACGAGTGGATCGACACCCATCTTTTTTCCGTCGGCGCGGTGATCGTCGCGCAAATCGCCGGCGCGCTGTTGATGTTCTATGCTGAATCGTGGCGGCGCCGGCGGCTTGTCGCGACGCGCATGGGGACGAGCCCACCCTTGGGCCGAGGAATTGAGCCGGAGACGATCGCGGAACTCACGCCCCGTTCAGCCCTGGGAATCGGCTCTCTGCAGTGCCTGGCCATGTGGCCCGGCACCAGTCGTTCGATGACCACCATCGTGGGTGGCTATTTTGCCGGCCTGAACCCGCGACGGGCGGCGGAATTCAGCTTTCTCCTCGGCCTGATCACCCTGACCGGGGCCGCCGGCCTGAAATCGTACAAAAGCGGCGGCGCGATGATCCAGGTCTTCGGCTGGTCGAACGTACTGCTCGGGGCAGCGGTTGCGGCAGTCACGGCCGCGATCTGCGTGCGGTTTCTGGTCCACTGGTTGACGCGCCACGGCCTCGTTCTCTTCGCGTGGTACCGCATCGCGCTGGCCTTCATCCTCGCGGCCGCGTTTTACCTCTGACCGGCGAGCCCAAGGATGACGCTTGACGAGTCTGGAGCCCGCCCTTTACTCCGACCCCTTCACCATCTGCGTAGGGGGGCTTTTGATTAACCCTTCGCACCCAAATCACTTCCTTCCATGGCCAATCCGAAACGCAAGCAGTCCAAACGCCGCAGCGCCAACCGCCGCGCGGCCAACGCCTTTATCGCGCCCGAATTCGCCAAGGATCCGACCGACGGCACCCTGTTCCGCCCCCATCGGGTCAACCCGAAGAATGGCATGTATCGCGGGCGCCAGGTCTTGAACGTCGAGGTCTAAGGTCCTCCCGCACGCCGGGACCGCAACGAAGGTGAGAGCCCGAATTGCCTTTCCTGGTGCTGCCATGACTCCCCTCCCGGAGTGCCCGCTGATCCCCGGCGCGTACCGCTTCGAGGTCTCCTAAGCGATGCCCACCAATCCAGGGGCCGGCAAACGCATTGCCATCGATGCCATGGGCGGTGACTTGGGGCCGACGGAAGTCGTCGCCGCCGTCCAGCTCGCCCTGAAGGAGTTTCCCTCCCTCAACCCGATCACGCTGGTCGGCGACGAGGGCATCCTCACTCCCCTGATGAAGGAGTTCGGGCTGACGAAGAATGAGCGCCTCTCGGTGCACCATACGTCCGAGGTCATCACGATGGATGACAAGCCGCTCAACGCGCTGAAGAAGAAGAAGGATTCCTCGATGGTTCGCGCCATCGAACTGGTGAAGTCCGGCGAGGCCGGGGTGGTCCTCAGTTGCGGCAACACCGGCGCCCTGATGGCCGGCGGCACGCTCCGGCTGCGTCCGATGGAGGGCATCGCCCGTCCCGCCCTCGCGGCGATTTGTCCCCGGGAGGGCGGCCACTTCGTCCTCATCGACGCCGGCGCCAACCCCGAGGCCAAGCCCGAGCATCTCGTGCACAACGCGATCCTCGGAAGCCACTACTGCCGCGTGATGCTGGGCGTGAAGCGTCCGCGCGTTGGCCTGATGAATATCGGCACCGAGGAGGGCAAGGGCAGCGCCCTCATCACCGAGACCAACGAGAGCCTTCGCCGCGTGGGCGACCTGATCAATTACGCCGGCCCGATCGAGGGCTTCCACGTTTTTGCCGAGCATGTCGACGTCGTCGTTTGCGACGGCTTTGTCGGCAACATTATGCTGAAGAGCTGGGAGTCGCTCGTGAAATTTTTCTCCAGCATGCTGAAGGAGGAACTGCAGGCCAACCCGCTGCGGCTCGCCGGCGCCATCCTGTCGAAGGGCGCCTTCCATGCTTTCAAGGAGCGGATCAACCCCGAGCGCTATGGCGGCGCTCCCCTCCTCGGGCTCAATGGCAACGTGCTCAAGGCCCACGGCTCATCCAACCGTCGTGCCATCCGCAGCGCCATCCGGGCCGCCAACGAAATGGTGAAAGCCGACATGAACCAGCACATCGAGGGTGACATCGCCAAGGCGAACGCCCTGCTGGCCCAGCCGGTTTATACCTGAACCGCTCGCTTCCCGCCTTCCCGGCGGCCGCCTTGAGGCCACCGCTTTCCCCTTCCGTCCCTCCGCTTCACCTTTCTTCGCCGCTGAAATGTCCACCCGTTCCACCGTCATCCTTGGCACCGGTTCGTATGCTCCGGAGCGTATCCTGAGCAACACGGAGCTGGCGAAATCGGTCGACACGTCGGACGAATGGATTCTCTCCCGCAGCGGGATCACCGAGCGCCGAATCGCGGCGCCGGGGGAGGCGATGTCGGACATGGCTGTGGCAGCGGCCCGACGGGCGCTCGACGATGCGGGCGTCAAGGCCGAGGAAATCGACCTGATCGTGGTGGCGACGATGACCGCCGACCTGCCGATGCCGGCGGCCGCTTGCATCATCCAACACAAGCTGGGAGTTCGCTCGAATGCGGCCTGCTTTGATCTGAATGCCGCCTGCACCGGCTTCGTTTACGCGTTCGACACCGCCTGTGCCATGCTGTCCTCGGGACGGTATCACAAGGCCCTCGTCATCGGGGCCGAGAAGCTCTCGCCCATCGTCGACTGGCAGGACCGAACCACCTGTGTCCTGTTCGGGGATGGCGCCGGCGCGGTCGTGGTTGGCACCACCCCGCAGCCGGACATCGGTCTGCTGGGGACAAAGCTCGGGGCC
>CAINHV010000434.1 GCA_903848965.1 uncultured Opitutia bacterium
ATTGAACTGAATGATGGTCGGCGCCCCGGTGTGCACCGCGAGCTGCTCCTCGATTTCGGCGAGGTGCCGGTGCTTCACCAACCCGTAGGCCTTGAGGCTCTCGGCGCGCTCCACAAAGAGGTACATCTCGTCGACCTTCTTGCCGGCGCCACTCACGCCGCTGCAGGAGTTCACGACGATGTGTTCGCGCGTGACGAGGCCGGCCCGCAACAGCGGCACGAGCGGCACGAGGACGCTCGTCGGATAACAGCCGGGCGCGGCCACCAGCTTGGTCTCCGTCTTCCAGGCCGGCGGCGTGAGCTCGGGCAGGACGAAACGGGCCTGCGGGAGCAATTCGGGCGCCTGATGCTCGCCGTAGTACTTCTGGTAGGTGGCGAGGTCCGCGATCCGGAAGTCCGCGCTCAGGTCGATGACCCGCTTGCCCGCGGGCACGAGGGCGCACGCGTAGGTCGCCGCGGCGCCATGCGGCAGCGCAAGGAAGAACAGATCGATGTCGCTGCGGGCAAGCGCCGTGGGATCCGAATCCGTGAACGTCAGGCCGCCGTCGGCACCGCGTACGGCGGGAATCACGGCGGCGAGCGGCTTGCCGGCATGGGTGCGCGACGTGACCGCGGCGAGCGTCACCCGCGGGTGCCGCAGCAGAATCCTGACCAGGACTTCACCCGAATAACCGGAGGCGCCGACGATGCCGACTTTCATGAGGAGGAAAACACGTGGAAGCCCGCCCCTCGCGCAACGACAAATAAAATGGCCCGCTCGTTTCGGAGCGGGCCATCAGGGAGAGTCAGGCTGTATCCCTAGTCCGGATTAGAAGCTGAGCGAGTAGTTGATCGAAGCAACCCCGCGAACCGCCTGCAGCGTGTTGGACGCCTGCGGCGCGTTGCCCTGCTTGAATTTGTTGCCCCAACCCTCGTGGTAGGCCCAGCCGAGGCTCAGCTTCGACGTCGTCGAAATCTGGAAGGGAATCGAGAAACCGGCGCTGAAGTAGTTGCCCCAGTTCTTCACCTTCGGAGAAGTGTCCTTCGCGACGTCGGTCAGCTTGTACGTGCCGAACGTGGCGAAGAGATCGACGGTGACGCCGAGGCTGGCCAGAGCCACCGAGTTCGAACCGCTGATTTCCCAGGTCGGACCAGCGAGTGTCAGGTCGTAATAGACCTTCGGGGTCAGCTTGACGCCGGAGATCGTGTAGTTGAGCGCGACACTCGGCTCGAACGTGGCTTTGTGTACCAAGTTCGAGAGGTTCGGATAGAAGTAATAGGTGAAGCCGGGGACGAAGGTGAGATTGTCACCCAGGGTCGTGGTGTAGGAACCGTAGAAATCAACCTCCGGATCGGATACGCCCGGGATGCGACCGGACAGCGGTTTGCTCGCCCAGATGCCGAGGGCCAAGCCGCCACCCGCCATGCCGCCAACCTCCAGCGACGGCTGGAGGCTCAAGCCGCCGAGGCGCTGGCCACGGAACATATATTGGGAAACGGTGGCGACGCTGGCCGTGACCGTCGGCGCGTTGACCGTGGCGCCCGCCTGGGCCCGGACGTTCACCGCACCCACGCTAAGAGCACCCGCGAGGGCGATAAGGAGTATCTTGTTCATAGTTTTATTTCTGAAATGGCTGATAATCGATGAGAGCAATCACACCCCTAATAGCAAGGGCGAGGCCAAACACACAAAAGTTTTTCAATGATTTTCCCGGGGGAGTAAATGTCATTTTGCTTCCGGCTGCGCCCCGCCGCCGACGAAAACGTGGAGCCAACCCGACAGGGCAGGTCGGGACACATTGCCCGTCAGCACCCCATCAATTAGGGAGGTGTGGTAGATTACTACGCGGCGCCTCGTGCGGAAGTCCCAACTTTATCCATGCAGATCATCTCCCATCCCATCGAAGCGCCTGACGCCTCCCTGCCAGAGGTGGCGCTGATGGTCGAGCGGCTCACCGCCGCCCAACGCAGCTGGCGCGGGAAAGCCGCGGACGGGATGGAATTTGAGTTCGCGCTGGCGAAGCCCCTCCAGCACGGCGTCGCGTTCTGGCAGACGAGTGCGGCCCGTTACGTCATCGAGCAGCATCCGGAGCCGGTGGTGGCAGTCTCCCTCGATCTGGCGCCTTCCGCCGCAGCGGGCATCGGCTGGGCGATTGGCAACCTGCACCTCGAACTCTCCGCAGAACCAGCGCGCCTGCTCGCCGCCGACACCCCCGCCGTGCGCGAGTTGCTCGGCCGGCTGAAGGTGCCGCACACAAGAACCACCGCCGTTTTCCGCCCCGGACGCTTTGCCCGCGGCCTCCAGACTTCGCACGAACTCGGAAGTAGTCACACGCATTGAGGGGCCGGCCGGATTTGCGGGCTCCTGAAGACGAGCGATCCCTCTTGCCAGACCGGAAGCGACGCCCGGCGAATCTTGGCCGGTTACTTCCGCGGATTATCCGCGGACTTGCGCAAGCTTTGAAGGCGGGTCCGCCGGGCGCCGAGTACGGACACCAGCACCCAGGCAGCGACGCCCACGACGACGGCGCAGCCCAGCGTGGCAACAGGATGGGCCGCGAGGTGCTCGAAATCCCACGTTACTTCATGGCCGTCGTGCCCCGGATGCGCGGAGGCCACGGTGGCAAAGGCGAGGCAGGCAACGGACAGGAGGGTGGCGCGGACGGGGGCGAGGTTCATGGGCTCAGGTTTAGCATGAGATGTTCCCGCCTCGGCCAAGGCCAACAAAAAAGCCGCCCGCGGATGCGGACGGCTTTGAAAATGGGCTTTGTCCGAGAGGACGAAAGGCGGGAGCGAACTCAGCGCTTCGAGAACTGGAAGCGCTTGCGGGCGCCGGGCTGGCCGGGCTTCTTACGCTCTTTCTGACGCGGGTCGCGCTTGATGTGACCGGCCTTCTTGAGGGCGGGACGCAGCTCGGCATTCATCTTCTGCAGCGCGCGGGCGATGCCGTGGGCCACCGCGCCGGCCTGGCCGGCGACGCCGCCACCCGCCACATTGACGGTGACGTCGATTTTTTCGCGCATATCGACCGTCACCAGCGGGGCGTAAGCCTGCTTGGAGAAGTTTTCGTGCGAGAAGTAATCGTCGAATTCGCGGCCGTTACAGGACAGCTTGCCGGTGCCTTCAGCAATACGGACGCGAGCGGAGGACGTCTTGCGACGACCGGTAGCGACGAAAATGGTGGCGGGGGATGCAGCGCTCATGGTCGATCAGGATCAGACGGAGAATTTCTGGGGGCTGTTGGCCTCGTGCGTATGGGTCGCACCGGCGAACACGCGCAACTTCTTCAACATCGTGGCCGCGATGCGATTACGGGGCAGCATGCCCTTGACCGCGTGCTCGATGATGAACTCGGGATGCCGCTCGCGCATGACCGTGGTCTTGCGATAGCTCTCACCGCCGACAAAGCCGGAGAAGAACATGTACTCGTTCTGCACCTCTTTCTTACCGGTCAGCACAACCTTGCTGGCATTGATGACCACAACGTAGTCCCCGGTATCAACCGATGGCGTGTAGATGGGCCGATGACGGCCGCGGATCAGGTTGGCTGCTTTGACGGCGAGACGACCGAGCGGAACCCCCTCGGCATCGATTAGATGCCACTTGGGTTGCACCGTCTCCTTCTTGGCGAGGAACGTTTTCATGCGGAAAAGAGGTCAATGCGTAAAGTTTGTCCAAGGCCTGTCAACCGAGTTTTCCGCCGGGGCAGGTAATTCTTTTCCCCCATCCGCTGACCAGCCTCCGTTCTTGTTTCCCCCTGTCAATGTGTGAACCTGGGCCATGCCCTCGCAGGTTCACCTTCCTCTCCTGGCCGCCGGGTTCTTCGGCCTGACCGGCGTGGCACTCGGTGCGCTCGGGGCCCACGCCATGGCTGCGACCCTGGCCGAGCGCGGCATGAGTCACGCGTGGGAAACTGCGTCCCTTTATCACCTCTTTCACGCGCTGGCACTCCTGGGAGCCGCGGTCTGGCTCCGCACCAGCATGGGCCCGGCGGCAAGGCGCTTCGTCTGGGCCACCCGCTGCTGGAGCGTAGGCATATTCCTATTCTCGGGTTCGCTCTACGGGCTGGCCTTGGGCGGGCCGCGTTGGCTCGGGCCGATCACCCCTCTCGGGGGACTCGCCCTGATGGCCGGGTGGCTGTTCGTCATCGCCGTCGCTTTCGTGCCCGAGGACTGACGAATGCACCCGGCCCTGGAATTACCCGCGGATTTGCGCGCCATGATCGCGGCCGTGCGTCGGGTGGGCCGTCCCCGCCTGGTGGGTGGCGGCGTGCGCGATTGGCTGATGGGAATTCAGCCCAAGGATTTCGACCTCGAAGTCGCTGGGGTGGATTTCGAGACGTTGCACCGGGCGCTGATTCCGTTCGGCTCCACCGATGTCGTCGGGCGCAGCTTTGGGGTCATCAAGGTGAGGAGCCGCGCCGCGCAGGGCGGCGAATACGATTTCAGTCTGCCGCGCCGCGAATCGAAAACCGGCGCCGGCCATCGCGGCTTTGCCGTTGAGCCCGATCCCGCCCTCTCAGACGCCGAGGCAGCGGCGCGGCGCGACTTCACGGTCAACGCGATTGCCCTCGATCCTTTTTCGCAGGAACTGATCGATCCGCACGGCGGGATCCGTGACCTGCAGGCGCGGATACTGCGGCACACCGGGCCGGCGTTCGTGGAGGATCCACTGCGGGTACTACGGGCCTTCCAGCTCGCAGCGCGTTTCAATTTCACCCTGGCGCCTGCGACCGCCGCGCTCTGTCGCGAGATCGCCGGGACGTTTGCCGAGTTGCCGGTCGAACGCGTCTGGGGCGAATGGGAGAAATGGGCCACCAAGGCGACCAGGCCCGCGAGGGGACTCGCGGTGCTGGAGGAAACCGGCTGGCTGCGGCACTTCCCGGAAGTGGCCGCGCTGCGCGGAACGCCGCAGGAACCGGAATGGCATCCGGAAGGCGATGTCTTCACGCATACCCAGTTCTGCCTCGACGCGCTCGTGCTCCTCCCGGAATGGCCGCGCGCGGACGCCGCCCGCCGCCGGATCCTGATGTTCGGCGTGCTCGCACACGACTTTGGCAAGCCGGCCACGACGGTACGCGCGGAGAAACGCGGCCAGCTGCGGTGGACGAGTCCCGGCCACGAACCGCAGGGCGGTCCCCTCGCGGAAGCCTTCCTGCGCCGAATTGGGGCGCCGCTGGAACTCGATGCTCCCGTGGCCGCGTTGGTCGTGCACCATCTCGCGCATCACCATGGCCGGACCGACTTCACCGACACCAGTGTCCGCCGCCTGGCCCGCAAACTGGCCCCCGCCACGATCGACGATCTGGCGCTGGTGATGCGGGCCGACTGCAACGGACGCCCGCCGCTGCCGTCGCACGAGATTCATGTGCGGATCGACGAACTCGTGGCCCGGGCTCACGCCCTCGCGCTGGCCGACACGGCGCCTCGGCCCATCGTGCTCGGGCGTCACCTGCTTCAGCTCGGCCGCCAGCCCGGTCCCGATTTCAAGCCGATCATCGACGCGGCGTTCGAAGCCCAGCTCGACGGCGCGTTTGCTGACGAAGCGGGCGGAGTCGCCTGGTTACTCCACTTCCTGAAACAAGCGTAACTCGAACGAACCGACCCCGATCTCGCCGTCACTCAGGACGCGGGCGCGAAGTCCACCCTGCCCGCGGAGCCAGTCTTCCGCGCCCGCCGCCACGCAGCCGTTCATCCAGTGGCACGGCCGCGATTCCTCGGTGCCTTCGAACTCCACACCCTCGAGGGTGAAGCGCCGGCCGATCAGTGTGTTCAAGTCGATGCCCTCGGTGATGATGTTTCGGCGAAACACGCCCGCCGCCAGCCGCGGAGATCGGAATTTCCGTCGCGCCGCGAGGACCGTTTCCCAGCCAAAGAAAGTCGCCTGTCCCCGATAGCCCGGACGGTAGCCGTAGAAACGATCGCCCTCCAGGCCCCAACCGGCGCGACACCGCACCCGCGAGACCTCCGTCACGCCGTGAGTGTCCGCGGGCTGGCCATACCGGCCATAGAAATTATGCCCGGCCGAGACGTAAATGTGGCGAATCGCGAACGACACGGTTTTTGCTAGGCAAAAACCGGAGGCCATTTTCCGCGAGCGGAAAATGGCGGAGTCCGGCCCAGCGCCGCAATTCGTTACCCCTTGAACAGCCGCACCCGCCCGTCCATCAG
>CAINHV010000435.1 GCA_903848965.1 uncultured Opitutia bacterium
CCCCCATGGATCCTGGCGCGCGACGCCGCCGTGCTCGGCCTGCTCTATGGAGCGGGCCTGCGTATTTCCGAAGCCCTCTCGATCACCCGCGCACAGGCGCCCTGCGGCGCCGTCGATAGCGTGACGGTGCTGGGCAAGGGCCGCAAGGAGCGCATCGCCCCGATCGGACGCATCGCGTTGTCGGTGCTGGTGAAGTTCCGCGACGAGTTTGCCGGCCCCACGGGAACGGATACTCCCGTGCTCATGAACCCCAATGGTCGGCGCATGAGCGTGGGCGAGGTGCAGCGATCGTTGAAGCGCTACCTCGCCCTCGCCGGCCTGCCGCTCGATCTCACGCCGCACAAACTCCGGCACAGTTACGCGACCCACCTGCTCAACGCCGGCGCCGACCTGCGGCTCGTGCAGGAGTTGCTGGGCCATGCCCAACTCGCGACGACGCAGATCTACACGCACGTCAGCGTGGCGCGGTTGAAGGAGATCCACGCGCTGGCGCACCCGCGCGGCTGAGATCACAGGTAGGCATCCAGAAGGCGGCTCAACCCCGGAGCCAATGGCCGCCAAAAGGCGCAGAAGGCGCAAAAACAGATCGGTGTTGTGAGCGCGCTGCTGGCGGACATTTTCACACTGCCCTCCCCACGATGAAAATTCCCCGCTTCTTCTTTTCCGCCGGTATCACGTTCGCCGCGCTCGGGATCACGGGTTCCGGCTTCGCCCAGGCCGCAACCAAACCCTTCGTGCCTTCGCCCGAAGCGCTGAAGCGCGCCGCTGGCTCCAGCGGGATCGATCCTGCCGGAGACGGCGGGATCACCAGGCACCCCGGCGGCTTCGACCGCCCGCAGGCGCCGGAATCCCTTCCGGGCAACGGACTGAAGGAACACGACTTTTTCGCGGCGGGCGTCCATTCGTCCCGCGACGGCAAGGGCATCGTCATGGTGCGGAACGGCCAGGTCGCGTGGAATTTCTACAATCCCACCGTCACCGGGAATTACTACGACGGCACGATGATGGCGAACGGCAACCTGCTCCTGGCTCACGCCCGGGGCGTGATGGTCATCGCACCCGACAAGTCGATTCTTTGGCGCTATGAGGTGAAGCCCATCGAGCACGAAATCGACGGCGTGCAACCCGTCGGCACCGACCGCGTCGTGTTTCTGCGAAACGGCAACCCGAGCCCGCACATCCTGGTCGCCAACATCACGACCGGGAAAATCGAGAAGGACATCACCCTCCCGCTCGCGGGCGAGTCGCACATGAAGGAGGCCACCTACGTGCACATGCAGGCCCGCCGCCTGCGGCTGACGCCGCAGGGCACCGCCGTCATCGCTTACACCAACGCGGACAAGGTCGCCGAATACGACGAGCACGGAAAGGAAGTCTGGTCTGCGCCGGTGCGCCAGCCGTGGTCCGTCGAACGCCTCAAGAACGGCAACACGCTGGTCGCTTCGGTAAACATGAACACGATCGAGATGAACACGAAGGGCGAGACGGTCTGGACACTGACGCCGGCCGACCTCGCGGCGCAGGGCTACATCATCGACAAGCTGCAGGCGGCGATGCGTCTCCCGAATGGCAATACGATCGTCACCGTCAACAACGAGACCGCCTGGCGCGTCGGCGACACCCCGGACCTGTGGGCCCCAGTGCAGGCGATTGAGGTCAATCCGGCCAAAAAAGTCGTCTGGGCCCTCCGCGACTGGAAGAACTTCGATGTCATCTCCACGCTGCAGACCCTCGACGATCCCCGGATCAAGGAGCCGCTGCACTTTGGGTCGTTTCGCTGAGCAGACGACGGCCCACGGATGGCGGAGGCCGAAAAAACCCCGCCCGGCCTGACCCCCTTGGGCCGGCCAAGGAAGAAGTAAGAAGGGAGAAGTAAGGATCGGAAGCCGATCCTCCGGGCTCGAAAGTAGCGCCGCGTCTCTGACCGGCGAAAGGCATCAGGCCGAGCCATCTTGAACGCAGAGGCCGCAGACACCGCAGAAGCCGCGAAGGTCGATCTCGGACGATGATGGCTGGGTGGAAGGGGTCGGGCGGTTACTTGTTAACGCGACGCCAGCCCGGCTGACGCTGCTAACATGTAACGGCCCGACCCCTTAGGACCGACCCGCTATTTCCAGTGCGATCCGCCACACAGTGCGTGGCGAATCTGGGCGCTTTTATTTCAAGGGGTCATGCTAGGAATTAGGAAAAAGCAGGCGAAGAGCACCTATTTTGGGGTTTCGCGTGCATTGGATCTTCCGACCGTCCGTGCGGAATTCAGCGGCATGCCTCGACGCCTTCGCCTCGAATTTTCCGGTGCCTGTTACCACGTCACAAATCGTGGCAACTACCGGCAGCCGATTTTCGGTACGGATGGCGCCGCCCGGTCGTTTCAAATTTGCCTCGACGAGGCCTGCTCAAGCTATGGGTGGAGGATGCACGCCTACTCGATCATGAGTAATCATTTTCACCTCGTGCTGGAGACGCCGGAGCCGAACTTGAGCGACGGAATGCAATGGCTGCAGAGCACCTGGGCGCAGCGCTTCAATCGCTACCGGGGCGTGACGGGTCGGCCATTCCAGGGCCGGTTCTTCGCCAAGCCGCTCGAGCCGGGGCATGTCGTGGCGCAGGTGGCGCACTATGTTCACCGCAACCCGGTTGAGGCCGGCCTCGTGCCGGTGGAGCGGGTGGGGGAGTATCGGTGGAGCAGCCTGTGGCATTTCGCCCGGCGGGACCGCCCGGCTTGGCTGGAGGCTTCGGCGGTGCTCGCGGAGAGCGGCGGCCTGGCCGACACGACCGTCGGGTGGCGGGCCTACCGCGATTATCTCGGGGTGCTGTGGGAGAAGGATCCGATGATGCGGGAGAAGAAATTCACGGCGTTCACCCGGGGCTGGGCGGTGGGATCGACGGCGTTTCGTGCGGAGCTGCGGGAACGGCTCGACCGGATGGAGGATCGTCGGGAGCGATTTTCGCTCCTCGGTGCCGAACGCCCCGCGGTGCTCGCCGCGCGCGCCGAGCTGTGGGAGGACCAGTTGCGGGTCCTGGCGCGAGCCTTCGGCGTCCAGCTGGCCCGGCTGCCGAAGAAGAAGTCAGCCGGGGAAAAACTGCTGCTCGCCGCGGCGATGAAACGCACGACCTCGGCGCCGGCCCGCTGGCTCGCGCAGCGCCTGCAGATGGGCGCGCCCAGCAGCGTGGCGACGCTGGTGCACCGGTTTCGACGGAGCGGTGCGCTCGACCGACCGGCCCTCAAAGCGATTTTGTCCAAATTCCTAGCATGACCCCTTCGGGCGTCCCCTTTGGGCGTCCCCATCGACGGCGCGATTTTTAAGTATCGATACGATGCAACGTCTGCACAGCTTGTGGCAGCGGTAAAATAGCTGAACCCATGCCGTGCCCGAGAATTGAGGTGGACCCCATCCGTTGGACAGCGGATCGAGGAGATTAAGTTATGAGAGACAAAGGCGCTTTAGATGCCTTGGCCGACTCCGAGGACAGGAGCCGAA
>CAINHV010000436.1 GCA_903848965.1 uncultured Opitutia bacterium
AGCGATTGGTGTAGGGCTGCCGCTCGACGGCCGGCCCAAAATTCACGAAGGACCAGGGGCCCGAAGCGAGCCGTTCGACAGGCTCACGGCCTGACGGTCGATCCAAACCAGGGCCCGAAGCTGGTCGAAGGGCGCCGGCCCTACGGTCGCTGCAGGTCCCCGTCACTGCATCACGCCGGTCCGGCAGGCCGGCACGGCGCCGCGTTGGACCCGCAACAGTTCGCGGCGCAACCAGTCCAGGGCGGCGTTCACCGCGCGGACCTTCATGGCCGATCGCGGCCCCGGATAACTCAGCTTCTTCGACCAGACGCCCATGGGCGAAAACAAGGCGATGAAGATCGTCCCCACCGGGTTGCCCCCGGGTCCGGTGGCGCCGCCCGCGAAGCCCGTCGCCGCCAGCGCGTAGTCGGCGCCGAGATTCTCGGCCGCCCCCGTCGCCATCGCGACCGCGGCCTCGTCGCTCACCGCGCCATGCTGCAGCAGCAGGCACTCCGGAACGTCGAGCATCTGCATCATCGCGTCGTTCGCGCAGCACACGACGCCGCCGGCAAAAAACTTGCAGGCCCCGCAGGATTCGGAAAACGCATTCGACAACAAACCTCCGGTCGCGGTCTCGACCACCGCCACCCGCTTCTCCTGGGTGCGCAGCATCTCCGCGCACACGTGCGCGAGCGTATCGTGACCATAGCAAACGAAGTCGTCCCCGAGCAGCTGGGCGCACTCGCCGGCCACCCCTTCGAGTTGGGCAAAGGACAGCGCGCCGGACGGTGAACTGACGCGGCAATCGACGGCACCCTGATGGGCGCAAAATGCCACGCTCAGGACCGCGCCATACCGATCGAAGATGGGCTGCAGCTTGGTTTCGAGTGCCGACTCGCCCACGCCGGCCGTGCGCAACTGCACATAGGCCTCGCGATCCAGCAGCAGCCCGCGCTGCGCGAGCCGCGGCGCGACTTGATCGATGAACATCGGCTGCAGTTCGTTCGGCGGCCCCGGCAGCATCACCAGGACCTTGCCATCCTGCTCGACCCAAAGACCCGGGGCGGTCCCGTTGGCGTTCGCCAGCACCTCGCCCCGCTCGAAAACATAGGCCTGCTTGAGATTGTTGGGCGTCATCTTCCGGCCAAAACGGGCGAAACGCTCCTCGATGGCCCGCTCGATGGTGGGATCGAAAACGAGCTTCTGGCCGAGGACCTCGGCGATCGCCTCGCGCGTGCGATCGTCGCAGGTGGGGCCGAGCCCGCCGGTGGTGATGACGACGTCGGATCGAGC
The DNA here is from genome assembly GCA_903848965.1 of uncultured Opitutia bacterium. Lineage (GTDB taxonomy): Bacteria > Verrucomicrobiota > Verrucomicrobiia > Opitutales > Opitutaceae > ER46. The sequence continues at coordinate 1,273 of CAINHV010000436.1, forward strand.
CCAGCTCTCGCGGAACTGGGCCACGATCGCATCCGCTTCGTCGGTGATCGTCACATTACGCTGCAACAAAGCGCCCCGCCGGCCCAATTGCGCGCCGATGAAGGTCAGATGACCGTTCGCCGTGAGGCCCAGCAGCAATTCATCGCCGAGCGTCAGCAATTCGTATCGTGCTTTCGCGGCCGTGGGTGGCGGGGGGGAACCCTCGGGTTGTTGAGCGGAAACCATACGTTGGGTCCGCAAATTAGGCGGATTCCGTCAAAATGCCAGTGAACTATCGGCCCGGACGGAGCAACGAACGCCCCGCGAGTTGATGGCCCCGTCTTCAACTCGCGGTGCGCTCGTTGCCACCGTCCGGCCCGATCCGCGGCGGAGGAGCGGGCGCGTGCACCCGGTTGGAAGGTAAACACGGAGCCCAATCCGCTTGCCGGGCCTCGTGCGGTTGGCGAGAACGACCGGCGTGCACCCAATCGCCCTGGCCGCCATGGCGGCCCAATCCTCCGTCGAAGATCAGCTGCGGCGCGTGCCCAAGGAAGCCTGGATCAACCTGGCGATTGGCGTCGTCGCGATCATTGTCCTCGTGCGGCTCTGGCGGGGGTTGCGGCAGAACAATGAATACGCGCCCTCCATTGCGGCGACGTTCACCGCCGGCGTGCTTTTCCTGACCATGGTGTACTACCGCAACGAACCGAAGTTTCTGACGCCCTTAGTCGAGCCGCTGACGTCGTTCTTTCCGACCAAGGCGAAGCAGGATAGCGATCTCGAGCGCCTGCGCCGGAGCCGCGAATAGTACACGAGGACAGCCGTGGATGGGCGGACGGATCACCCGGCAGTCCGGTCGGTGCCCAACAGGTGCCGGATCAGCTTGAGCAGCGTGGTCACGGCAAATGGCTTCATGAGAAAGGCGGCAAACTCCGCCGGACGCACCGACGTGTCCCCACTCGTACCTCCCAGTCCGCTGCAGGCCAGAATCTTCAGGTCCGGCTTCAGGTGGTGCAGCGCGCGGGCCAGCCCGGCGCCGCTCAGGTTCGGCATGTCGAGATCCGTAATCACGAGCGCGATTTCATCGGCGTGCGCCGAAAAAGCCGCGACCCCCTCGCTGCCGTCGCCCGCCGTGATCACCCGGTAGCCATGCGCCGTGAGGATCGCTGAGCCAGCCGCGCGGATCGTCTCCTCGTCGTCCACCAGCAGGATCAACTCGCCGGCACCGCGCGGCGCGGAGCCGCCGGCCGGGGCGGTCGGGCCAACTGCAGCCGATTCCGCCGCTGGCAGGTAAACGTGAAAGGTCGAACCGCGGCCGACGGTGGATTCGGCGGACACGACGCCGCGGTGCTGCGTGACGATGCCGCGGACCGTGGGCAGCCCGAGACCCGTGCCCTTGCTGGCGCTCTTGGTCGTGAAGAAGGGCTCCCAGATTCGCGCCAGCACGTCCGGAGGCATCCCGGTGCCGGAGTCGGTCACATGCAGCCCGATCCACGCGCCGGGCCGCATCCCCTCAATCCGGGCGGACTCCTCCTCGTTCAGGAAGAGGTTCTCCGCGACGATCCGGAGCTGGCCGCCGGCGGGCATCGCGTCGCGGGCATTCACGCACAGGTTGAGCAGCACCTGGTAGATTTGGGTGGGGTTGGCCTGCACCGGCCAAAGTTCCTTCGGGATCACATCCTCGAACACGATCGATTTCGAAAACGTCTCGCGGATGATGCCGGCGATGTCCCGGAGCACGTGCTTCACCTGGACGAGTTGGGGCTCGCCGCCGATGCCGTGGGCGAAGCCCAGAATCTGCCGGACCAGCCCGGCGCCGCGCTCGGCGCTGGCTTCCATCGTCTTGAGCAGCCGCCTGTCACTCTCCTTGGTCGCGACCTCCGCCAGGAGCGGGGCGCCCATCAGGATCGGGGCGAGGATGTTGTTCAGGTCATGCGCGATCCCGGCCGCGAGCATGCCGATGCTTTCGAGCCGCTGGGCCCGGAGGAACTGATCCTCCATCTTCTTCTTCTCGGTGATGTCGGTGTTGTTCGCCAGCACCGCGTTCGGCTGGCCGCGCTCATCCTTCACCAGCGTGAGACTGGAAAACACCACCACCGGTTCATCTTTCTTGGTCATCTGCCGCCGTTCGCCGCTCCAGCTGCCGTCGCGCAGCAGCCAGCCGTCGCGCTCGGCCTCGCCCACGAGTTCCTGGATTCGCAATTCCGCCAGCTTGCGCCCTTCGGCCTCCTCCCGCTTCCAGCCATACACCCGCTCGGCGCCGCGGCTCCAGAAACGGATCCTGCCGTCGAGGGTCCGAACATAGATGGCGTCGTTCGTCAGGTTGAGCAGTGCAGCCTGCTCCTCGATCTTACGCATCGCGGTCATCCGCTCGGTGATGTCCAGCTTGGCCGCGAAATAGTGAGTGACCCGGCCGCTCTCGTCGCGGATCGCCGAAATGGAGGCCAGTTCCCAGAACAACGTTCCATCCTTGGCGCGGTTCTGCAATTCACCGTGCCACTCCCCACCGGCCAGAATCGTCCGCCACAGCTCGGCATAGAACTCCGGAGACTGGTTCCCTGACTTGAGAAGGCGGGGATTCTGCCCCCGCGCTTCCTCCAGAGAGTATCCGGTCATGGCCGTGAACTTCGGGTTCACGTACTCGATCGCGCCCTGCACGTCGGTGATCACGAACGAGACCGGCGCCTGCTCCACCGCATGGGACAGCTGGCGGACTCGCGCCTCGGACGCCCGGAACGCCCGTCGTCCGGCCGCCTCGCGCAGTTCGCGCGCAATGGCCGGCCCAATCCGGGCGAGACTTCGCTTCACGAAATAGTCGTTGGCTCCACCACGCATGGCCTCGACCGCAATCTCCTCACCGATGGCTCCAGAGATCAGGATGAACGGCAAATCGAGTCCGGCCGCCTTCACGATCGCGAGCGCCTCCATGCCGTTGAATTCGGGCATTTTGTAGTCCGACAGCACGATGTCCCACGTCGCTTCCGCCAAAGCCGCCTTGAGGTCGGCCGCGGTCTGGACGCGGCGGCTCGTGACTTGGAAACCGGCCTTGTGCAGCTCGCGCAGCAGCAGCTCCGCATCGATCTCGGAGTCCTCCACCAAAAGCGCCAGGAGCCGGGTTGAATTTTCGGCGGTGGCCATACGAAAGATTCTTGGCGCGGCGGAGGCGGACGCAAGCCCGCGGCTGGGCCAATAAGTTCGTTTGAACAGCCGGAAGTGTGCCGTCGGAGCTTTTGCAACGGAAAGCATGTCGAAACCGATGGGTGGAGGGCTGCCGCTCGCCGGCAGGCCCGAAGGCGGATCGGAAATCCGTGTCAAAGGGGCCCGGCGCCGAGCGCCAGCCTACAGCGTCCGGCGCCTCTCTTCGGCTCGCTCACCCAAAGACTAGAACCAACACCGTGTCCGTTCCCAAAGTGTTACCGATGTCTCCGGTCTGACTGTTACCCTTGTCTTCGGTCCAAACACTCGTGCGCGCCCTCTGCACCAATCGCCCGTCAGAATTTTGAACAGGGAGATTAGGAAGGTCGCAGCCCTTAGGAGTGGCGCCGGTCGGAGACTGGCGCTGCGGGCTGAATTCGCGGATGCGGGCTGTAAAATTTACGGGTTGGCGTCGCTTCGCCGGGCAACCGGAGAAGCCGAGGCACGAATCGGCACCGGGTCACCCGCGGACGCGGGCGGCACCGGCAGCGCAAAGTAAAACCTGGCCCCCTCGCCCACCCGACCCTCGGCCCAGACCCGGCCGCCATGGCGCTCCACCACCCGCTTGACGAGCGCCAGCCCCACGCCCGTGCCCTCGTAATCCTCATCGCGGTGCAGCCGCTGGAAAACACCGAAGAGCCGGCCCACCTGGCCCATGTCGAAGCCCACGCCATTGTCGGCGACGAAATACACGGTCTCTCCTCCCTCGATCTGGCCACCCACCGCGATCTCTGCCTCGGAGCGCCGGCGCGTGTACTTGTAGGCGTTCTGCAGCAGGTTGACCCAGACCTGTCGGATCAGACTGAGATCGGCCCACGCCACCGGAAGCGATTCGATCCGGAGGCGGACCACGCGATCGCCCACCGCAGCCGCCGCCTCCTGACCCACCAGCGTCGCGAGCTCCCGCATGTCCACGGATTGCAACTCCAGCGCGCGCTGTCCCAAGCGGGAAAGATTCAGCAGATCGCCGATCAGCACCTCCATCCGCTGCTCCTCCTTCAGAATAACTCCCACCACGCGCTTCCCCTCATCACCCAGCAGCGGGGCAAAATCCTCCTGGAGGATGCGAGTAAAGCCGTCGATCGCGCGCAGCGGCGCCCGCAAATCGTGGGAGACCGAATAGCCAAACGCCTCGAGTTCCTTGATCGCCGCCTGCAGATCGAGCGTGCGTTCCTGCACGCGCTGCTCGAGTTCGCTATTGAACTGGCGGACCTTTTCGTCGCTCTCCCGCAGCGCGGCCTCGGCCAGCTTCTGGTCCTCCAGCAGACTCAGCAGGACCAGTCGCGAAACCCGGCCCTCCACCAGGAGCAGTTCTGTCTGCACCTGCGCGGCGCGGGCCGCGTCTTGGGCGATCCGGCGTTCCGTCACATCATGCACAGTCGAGTGGAGGAGCTCCCGGTTGCCCAGCATGACCGGGCCGCTGAAGACTTCGACATCTCGGATCGAACCGTCCGACCGCCGATGCTGGCAGACGAAGCGCCCGTTCTGGCCGCCGTCCGCACTCAGCAGCTTGAGCTTCACCTCAGCCGCCGAAAGCGTGTTGAGGTCGCTGATTTTCTTCTGCCGCAGCTCTTCCCGGCTCCAGCCGTAATACGTCGCGGCCGCCCCGTTGACATCGACGATCGCCCCGGACGAGGAATCGATCAGAAGTATGACCGAAGGACTCTGCTCGAAAACGATCTGATAACGCTCCTCGTTTTTCCGCCGGGCGTCCTCAATCGCCTTGCGGGCGGTCACATCCACCGTCAGGGCCGTCAGCCCGGTCACCTCGCCCCGGGAATCGACGAGGGGGGTCGCGTGCAGCAGAAAGTAGTGGCGCTGGTTGTCGCGGGTCACGCAAACCTCCTCGTGAACGGGCTCGCCGCGTTCGATCACCCGCCGCTTGATCGCCTCGACCAGTCGGGCGTCCTCCGCCGCCATGATTTCGGCATCCGTCCGCCCGAGCACCTCCTGCGCCTTAGGGCCCAAGTGAGGAGCGAAGGCCCAAGTGTAGCGGAGATACCGATCCTGGGTGAAGGCCGCAATTTCCGCCGCGGTCATCGCCATCTCCATCAGGGTACTGGTGCGCTTCAGGGCCTCCTCCGCCTCGCGGCGCTGGGCCGCCTCGCGCTCGAGCCTTTCGTTGCGCAGGCGAGTTTCGTCCCGTTGCCGCACGGCCTCGTGCCGGATAGATTGCAGCCGCTCCCGATCCCGCCGCATCCATTCGCCAATTTCTGCCACCAGAACCCCGCTCAACGAGAACAGGAACATGGTCACGAACTCCGAGACGGAGCCACTGCCGCCTTGAATCCAAAAATACGCGAGGAATGCCGAGAGCGCTGTCGCGGCCAGTCCGTGGGACCGCCCGCCCATGGCCCCGGCCAGCATTACCGCGGGATAAAACGTCACATAAGGGCTCTCCCGACCCAATTCCTCCAGGAAAGTCCAGCGCATGACGACCGCCAGCCCGATTCCGCCGGCCGTGATCAGGGCCAACGAGGCGGGCCGGGAATGAAGCGGGTGCTTGATCATGCCGTACCGCCCCCTCTTGGCGCCGGTGGCGTGGCGGGCAAGGGATCGGCCGGCTCGACGGCACTGGGATAACGGGGCGCGAGGCCGGCCCGGCGGAGCGCCTCGTTCACCTCGCGCTTCAGTTCGATGACCCGGCTTTCGCGGTCGAGCATGAGCGCGTGCCAGCGGCGAAGTTCGTCGAGCTGGCTCTTAAGCTGCGCTGCAGCCCGCTGACGCTCGGTGATGTCGCGGATCGCGACGCTGGCCCGAGGTCCCTCCGCCGTCTTGAATACAGTCGCCGAAACTTCCGCTTCAAAGGTGGAGCCGTCGGCCCGCCGGAATCGCATTTCTCCCTTCGCTTGGCCAGTCCGCTGGCGCTGCGACATGAGTTCGTCCACGCGGGGGTCTGTCGGATCAACGATTCCTGACCGGCCCAAGGCCAGAATTTCATTCTCCGTCTGACCGAACATGCGGCAGGCGGCGGGATTTGCCGCCAGGAGCGGGCCGTCAGGATCGGACAGCGTAAGGCCATCGAGGCTGTGCTCGAAGATGGCCCGGAGCCGCGCCTCGCTGATTTGCAGTTGAAGATCCGCGTCCCGGCGCTGCCGCTCCTTTTCGATATTCTCCATCGCATAGGCGATTTCCCGGACCGCCTCCTCCAGGAGCGAGATTTCCTCGGGGCCAAAATAGTCCTTCTCATCCGAGTAGGCGGTCAGGACCGACTCCACCCCGCCGGCAGTCCTCACCGGCAGCGCGATCGAGCTGCGAATGCCCGCCCGGTCTGCCGGCTCACGCCAGAGCGCCGTGCGCGGTGCGGAATTAAAATCGTTGAGCACCTCCGTGCGACCCTCGCGCAGGGCCGTGCCCGTCGGACCACGACCCTCGGGACGATCGTCGGCATAGACCGCGATGGCCTTGAGGTAGCCGGTGACATCCCCGGCTTCCGCCACGCATTCGATTCGCTCGGTGGACGGATTGCGCACGCCAATCCATACCATCCGAAACAGGTCCGAGCGCACCAGCACCCGGCAAATTTCAGTCCGCAGTTCCTCGCGAGTGGCGCAGCGCACCATCGTCTGGCTGAGGTGCGTCATCGCCGCGTAGAGCCGGGTAAGCCGCTCGATTTGCCGCTCATGGGCCCGCCGTTGCGTGATGTCGCGAATGACGGCGAGCAGCCGTGCTCCGTCCTTGGTTTCCAAGTATCGACCGCTGATCTCAACCGGGAAGGTGCTGCCGTCGCGGCGCTGATGAATCGATTCGTAGATGGCGCCGCCCGGCGCCTTGAAGGCCATGAGCCGCATCGGGACCGACATCTGCTCCGACGTAGGCAGCAAGCCCCCGATCCGCAGAGTCATCATTTCGTCGCGAGTGTAACCATAGGTGGCAACCGCCCGGTCATTCGCCTCCAAGATCCGGCCCGCCGCATCCGTCAGGAGGATGATGTCATTGGCATATTGCGTGATCAGGGCGAGCCGATCGGACAGGCTCTGGCGCTCCCTTTCCGCTTCCACGGTGCGGATCAATTCGGCCACCTGCCGCTGTCGCCAGATCAGGGTTGCGCCAGCCCAGATGCCTCCCAGCAGCAGGATCAGACCGAATCCCTTCTGGAGCGCCTCCCGCCGTAACGGGGCGTAGATTTCCGCCAGATCCATCTTGGCCACGATGAACCAATCCGAATTCGGAATGGGCCGGCCGGTCGCCAGCACCGGTACCCCGCGGTAATCGATGCCCTCGTGGACGGTCCGGTCTCCCATCACAACCCGCGCCGCGGGCAGCTGCCGCTCCCGGATGGAATGCCTCAGCGAGGCGGCTGGCCGGTCCTGCAGCCAAGACGGACTGAGAAACCTAATTTGATCCCCTTCCCGACGCACGAGCAGCGACTCGCCGGTCGTGCTCGGCCCCGGCCAGCGTTGGAACGTCGGAAAGAGAAACTGGCGCGGTTCCAGTTTAAAGATAACGGCCGCGATGGGCGATCCTCCCGGCTGCGTCCCGGCGATCGGAACGAGCAAATTGAAATAGCTCTCGCCGCTGTCGGTCACAATCAGCTCCGACAGCGCGACCTCGCCCACGGAAATTGCGCCCGCCGCCTGGGCGGGTTGGTCCAGGAGAGGCACGGAACCCTCCGGCAGTGCCAGCAGCACCCGGCCTCCGGCGTCGAACACCGTCACGGTCGCATAGCGATCACCACCTTTGATCGGTTCGAGCCAGCTCAGCACCCGGGCTCGGGCCGCTGGATCGTTCGGTCGTTCGGCCAGTCGCGCGATGTCCTCGCTCGCAAACGGCACCTGCCTCAGGAATCGACCCTCGCTCAGGCGTTCCTCGCGCCACCGGGCGATCTCACCAGCCTTCAAATCTGCGACCGCTTCCAGGGCTGCTCGAATCGCGACGCGCGCCATGGCCTCCTCCGTGCGAAGATAGACGAGGCCCAGCGCCGTCACGATACCCGCCGCCACGCCGGAGAAAATCACCACATTGCGCCGAAGGAGCTGGAGCGGCTGGCGGCCTGGCGCCAGCACCGCCGACACGGATGACGGCCCGAGGGACGGCCCACTTAATAGCAGACTCAAATTGAATACGATGAACCCCAGCGCGGTGAGCACCGGCACCGACTCGCCGCCATAAAGCATGGGGTGACCCGCCGCATAGAGAATGGCCGAGACCACGCCCATCATGAGTCCGGCGGTGGAGCCCATGGCCGAGAGGAGACCGCCCTCCAGTTCGCCGCGGTGGATCCGCGGGCCGGCAAATCCGACTACGCCGAAGAGAAACGCGATGGCCGTGAGGGGCGACATCCGGCCAATCGGGAGTCCGTCCGTTGTATCCGGATCAGCCCTCCACCAGTCATCCCAGGGCAGGTCCATCGGACGCCAGACGGAAGCCAGGACCAGCCCGCAGACCATGGTGGTCAGCAAGAGAAAGAGAGCGCCAAGGATTCCGGTGCCGCGGGCCTGCGGCGCGCGCAGGCGGGCCCCTTGGGCCGCGGCGGCGAGCAGAAACAACCACGCGGTCACCGGCGCCATCGACACAAAACTCTCTCCGAAGGTCGCGCTTCGCCATGCCCCCAGCGTCCAGATCACGACCGCAAACAGCGCCAGGGCCACGGTCATGGCCACGCACCCCTCAGCCAGGCGAAGTCGGCGCAGGACAAATGTCATGCGGCGTTTCCCTCTGCATCTTTCCCGCGCAGGCACCGAGCGAGCGACGGGCGGGGTTTGGTCGGGAGCAACATATCGGCAGGGTGCTTCATTCTAGGTCCGGGCGCCCTTTCCGGTCCAAGCACTTGTTGTCCAATGCTGGGCGTGGATTGCGAACCCACCCTCCGACCGAGGCACCTGGTACGCCGTTGGACGCGTCGGTTCCGGTAGCAACGAGCGCCCCGCGGGTTGATGGCCCGAGCTCCGTCGAGGCCGGTTCATTAACCGACCCAAGAGCGGCCTCGGCGGAGATCAACCCTCACCTGGGTTGCGGCTCCGTCGCGCTCTGCCTCTTTGCGGCGGCCCTTCACTCGCTGGGCGCTCGTGGCTACGATGATTTTTGACAGGGACCGGCCGGCGGCCCACGGTCGCTTTCGTGACGCTCGCCGAACTCAGGAAGGAATATTCGCTCGCCGGCCTGGCGGAGAAGGACCTCGCGAAGGATCCGTTTCGCCAGTTCGAAAGGTGGTTCCAGGAGGCGGAGGCCTCGAAGCTGGTCGAGCCCAACGCGATGATCCTCGCGACCGCCGGCCGCGACAGCCGGCCCTCGGCCCGCACGGTGCTGTTGAAGAGTATCGATGGCCGCGGGTTCGTCTTTTTCACCAACTACCAGAGTCGGAAGGGCCGCGAACTCGAGGGCAACCCGCACGCCTCACTGGTGTTTCCCTGGTTCGCGTTCGAGCGGCAGGTCATCGTCGAGGGCACCGTCACCAAGGTCGCCCGCGAGGAGACGGACGCCTATTTTCATTCCCGTCCACGGGCCAGCCAGCTCGCGGCCTGGGCGTCACCCCAGAGTACCATCGTCCCGGACCGCTCCGTCGTGGAGGACAGCATGAAGGTGCTCGAGCACAAGTATGCCGGCAAGGAAGTGCCCCTGCCGCCGCACTGGGGCGGCTGGCGGCTCTCGCCAGCGACCGTCGAATTCTGGCAGGGCCGCCGCAGCCGCCTGCACGATCGGCTGCGTTACCGCCGCGACAAGGACGAGTGGATCGTGGAGCGGCTGGCGCCCTGAGTTTCGGATGACGGCCTAGCCGGCCGAGTTGGAACCATGGGTTTGATATCGACCGGGCGCTTGTCGCCGGGCCCGTGTTACCTCGTGCATCTGGGGCCTGCCGACCAGCGGCAGCCCGACACCTATCGGCTTCCGCCTGCGCCGTGACACGGCCCAACCGCCTGAGTCCGGCGCAGTTCCACCCGGCGATCAGTTTTGTTTCGCCGGTCATTACAAAACTGGTGCGAGTCCGGGCCCCTTTATTTTTTTGCTGTCCCCGGTAAGCCACCCGCTGTCTCCTCCCGTTGTGCCCGCCGCTCGGAAGAAACGCCTCCCCGCCCGCCGCCCCGCCCTAAAGAAGATCCTCGCGGCCGCGCTGCAGGCCCAGAGCGAGGGCGTGTTCATCGCCGCGCGGCAACGGGGCCCGAAGGGACTCCGGATCGTCTTCGCCAACCAAAGTTTCTGCACGATGACCGGCTACGCGGACGTCGACCTCATCGGCCAGGGAGCCGGCGGGCTCCATGGCGACAAGGCCGAACTCGTGCGCCTGCGCCGGTGGTTCACCGACCATCGCCCGCGGGAGCCGCTGGCCGGCGAAGGTCTCCTCGTCCGCTCCGACCGGAGCACGCTCCACGCGGCGTGGAGTTACGATCCGTTGTTCGATGAAGCCGGGAAGATGACGCATGTCGTCGCCACCTTTCGTGACCTGACCGAGAAGCGGCGGCTGCAGGAAGCTCTCGTCCACGCCCAGCGACTCGATGCGGTCGGCCGGCTGGCCGGCGGCGTGGCCCACGATTTCAACAACCTGCTCGCCGTCATCAACGGCTACTGCGAGATCCTCGCGGCCCATGTCGCGATGAATCCGCAGGCGCTCCGCGAAGTGGCGGAAATCCACAACGCCGGCCGCAAGGCCGCGGCGCTCACGCAGCAGCTGCTCGCCTTCAGCCGGCGCCAGCCGTTCAACTCCATCATCCTAAATCTCAATTCCCTCGTACACGAGAACACGGAAATCCTGCGCCGGTTCGTGGGCGAAGCTGGGCGCATCGATTTCGATCTCGCCGAGGGCCTGGCCAACGTGAAGACGGACTCGGCGCAGTTCCAGCAGGTGCTGCTCAATCTCGTCCTCAATGCCCGCGACGCCCTGCGCGATCGCGGCCGAATCATGGTCCGCACCTCGAATCGCTTGATCACCCTGGGCCTCAACCGCCGGGCGACGGACACCCCGCCGGGCCGGTATGTGGTCCTCACGGTCGAGGACAATGGCACCG